>CAZKCX010000055.1:0-16904 GCA_964550865.1 uncultured Planctomycetales bacterium | reverse complement strand
TCGACATCACCGACCTGATCCTCCTGCGGCAGGGCTTGCAGATCCTGTGCGCGAGATTGGCCGTGGTCATCGATCGTCTGGGCAGGTTCGCCAAAAGGCACCGTGCCCTCCCCTGCCTGGGCTTTACGCACTATCAACCGGCCCAGATGACGACGGTCGGCAAGCGGGCCTCTCTGTGGTGCTACGATTTCGTCCGCGACCTCGAAGCCCTCGAGCATCGGATCGCGACGCTCCGCTTCCGCGGCGTCAAGGGGACGACGGGCACGCAGGCCAGCTTCCTGAAGCTCTTTGACGGCAGCCACGCCAAGGTCGAGCGGCTCGAGCGCCTCGTCGCCAAGAAGATGGGATTCGCCCACATCGAGCCGATCACCGGCCAGACCTATTCGAGAAAGGTCGACGCGCAGATCGTCAACGATCTGGCCGGCATCGCCACGAGCGTCCACAAGTTTGCCAACGACATGCGGCTGCTGAGCAACCTCAAGGAGATGGAAGAACCCTTTGCGAAGAAGCAGGTCGGCTCCTCCGCCATGGCCTACAAACGCAACCCCATGCGTTGCGAGCGGGCGACGGCGCTCAGCCGCCTGATCATCAGCCTCGCGAGCTCCCCGCTGATGACGGCGGCGGAGCAGTGGTTCGAGCGGACGCTGGACGATTCCGCGAATCGTCGAATCACGCTTGCCGAGTCGTTTCTCGCCGCGGACGGTTGCCTGCTCATTGTCGCGAACGTCGCCGACGGCATGGTCGTCTATCCCAAGGTGATCCGGTCCCACGTCATGGCCGAATTGCCGTTCATGGCCACTGAGAACATCCTGATGGCGGCCGTGGAGGCCGGCGGCGATCGGCAAGACCTGCACGAACGCATCCGCCGGCACAGCCTCGCGGCCGGACAGGAGGTCAAACAGCACGGCCGTCCCAACGATCTCATCGAACGGCTGGAGGCCGATCCGGCCTTCGCGGACGTCGACGTGAAGGCCCTCCTGGATCCCAAGGCGTTCGTCGGGCGCGCGCCGCAGCAGGTGGACGCCTTCCTGAAGGAGTATGTAACGCCGATCCGTCGTCGCTACCGCAAGGCCCTCGGCGGCCAGGTGGACTTGCGGGTATAATCGCATGCGCGAGGCATGCTGTCGATCCCGGTGAAACGATCCAAGCTGCTCCGCCACCTTTAAGAACATGGTTGTCGCCTTCTGCGCGAAGGAGGCAATCACACGATCGACGATAATCCCACGACCCGAGAATCCTCCAGCATGCCCAGGCATCGCGAAATCGTCGCTCTGCTCGCCAGGAAGATCTGTCGGGATCTGGAAATACCTGAGCCGTAGACGACATCCGATTGGTTACCCAGGGGACAAGACCCTCTTGAGAGGACTTCGCTATGAATCGCAGAACACGTGGTGTACTTCTGTCCGTCGTCGTCGTGTCCGTGCTCGGTGCCGGGTGCGGAAAGGAGGAACCCAAGGCGCCCGTCTCTCCGAACGCCGCGCCTCCGGCCGACGCCGAGAAGGTCAAGAAGGAGGCGGCCGAGGCACTGGAAGCCACCAAGAGCTACGCCGCCGAGGCCAAGGACAAGGCCGTGGAATCGATGAAGGCGCGAATCGATCGGATGCAGAAGCGCCTCGACGAACTCAAGAAGCAGGCCTCCGCCAAGGGGGAGGAGGCCAAGGCCAAGTACGACGAGCTGAAGGTCGACCTGGAGAAGAGGATCGCCGACGCCCAAACCAGGCTCGAGAAGGCCAAGAAGGCCAGCGGCAATGCCTGGGAATCGTTGCGTAGGGGCTTCGACGCGGCGATCCAAGACCTGGACGCCGCCTTCGACGAGGCGAAGGAGAAACTCGCCCAGCCGACCACGACCAAGAAGAGTTGACGAGACCCGGCGCGCGGCGGCCTAGCCCACCAGGTGCTCGGCGATCTGAATGGCGTTCAGCGCCGCGCCCTTGCGGATCTGATCGCCGCTGATGAACAGATCGATCCCCCGGCCGTCGGGCCGGCTGATGTCCTGGCGGATCCGTCCGACGAGCACGTCATCCGCGCTGTCGGCCTCGATCGGCGTCGGGTAGCGGTTGTGCTCGGGATCATCGACGATCCGAAGCCCGGGTGCGGCGCCCAGAATCTCGCGGACCTCGTCCGGCGTGATCGGGCGCTCGAACTCGAGGTTGAGCGCCTCGCTGTGCGCACGCTTCACGCCCACGCGGACGCAGGTCGCGCTTACCTGGATGGCGTCGTCGTGGAACATCTTCCGCGTTTCATTGACCATCTTCATCTCCTCCTTGGTGTATCCGTTCGGCTGAAACGCATCCACATGCGGGAAGAGATTGAACGCGATCTGATACGGGAACTTCTTGGCCTCGGCGGGCTTGCCGTCGAGCAGGGCCTGTGTCTGCTCCTCGAGCTCCAGCATGGCCTGGTAGCCGGCACCGCTGGCGGCCTGGTACGTGCTGACGACCATCCGTTGGAGGCGGTTGGCCTTGTGGAGTGGCCACACCGGGACCACCATGATGATGGTCGAGCAGTTCGGATTGGCGATGATGCCCTTGTGCTGCTTGATATCGTCCGGATTGACCTCAGGCACGACCAGGGGCACGTCCGGCTCCATGCGAAAGGCCGAGCTATTGTCGACCACCACGGCGCCGGCCTTGGCCGCCACGGGCGCGAACTCCTTGCTGGTCGAGCCGCCGGCGGAGAACAAGGCGATGTCCACCCCCGCGAAGCTGTCCTTCGTCAGCTCCTGGATCGTGTGCTCGGCTCCCCGAAATGCGACCTTCTTGCCCGCGGATCGATGGGAGGCGAGGAACGTGATCTTGTCCAACGGGAAGTTCCTCTGCTCCAGGATTCGAATGAACTCCTGTCCGACGGCACCGGTGGCCCCTGCGACGGCGACGTGACAACGCATGGCATCGCTCCAAAAAAAGCGGCCCGCATCTTCGCGGGCCGGGATTCGCTTGCTCTGTTTCGTTCGGTCGTTACCTGCCCGCTTGCTCCATGGCGACCCGAACCGCCGGTGTCTGTGTGGCCTTGAGGACCACCTGCTTGATGAAGGCGCCCTTGGCGGAGCTCGGCCGCATCTTGCGAATGTGGGAGATGAAGGCCTCGACGTTCTCCTTCAAATCCTCGTTCGAGAAGCTCGTCTTGCCGACGATGGCGTGGACGTTGCCGCCGTCGTCATTTCGGAACTCCAGCTTCCCGGCGGCGTACTCCTGGACGGCCGTACCCACGTCCGGCGTCACCGTGCCGCTCTTGGGGCTGGGCATCTTGCCTTGCGGGCCGAGAATCCGTCCGAGCTTTCCGACCTTGCTCATCATCTTCGGATGGGCGATGGCGACATCGAAGTCCGTCCAGCCGTCCTCGATCTTCTTGACCAGATCGTCCGAGCCGACCTCGACGGCGCCTGCCTCCTTGGCGGCGTCGGCGTCGGCGCCCTCGGCGAATGCGATTACCCGCTTGGTCGCGCCGATTCCCTTCGGCAGGGAGACCGAGCCGCGGATCATCTGATCCGCCTGCTTCGGATTGATGCCGAGCAGCATGCAGACCTCGACACTCTGGTCGGAGTCCTTTCGCGGGCGGGCCTGTTTGTACTTCTTCTCGACCTTGACCTCGGCCATGTCCTTCACGGCCTGGATCGCCTGATCCAGCGAAAGGGGCGTATCGCCGGGGGACCGCTCCATCTGGGCCTTACGTCGTTGTGTCATTACTGCCATCGCCTGTGCTCCCTGTGAACCTCGTGCGACCTACTCGACGACGTCAATGCCCATCGATCGGGCCGTTCCGGCCACGATGCGGCAGGCCGCCTCGACGTCGAAGGCGTTGAGGTCTTGCATCTTCTTCTCGGCGATCTCGCGGACCTGATCCTGCGTCACCGTTCCGACCTTCTCCCGGTGCGGGACCCCGCTGCCCTTCTCCAGCACACGCAGCTCGGGGTCGTTCGGCTTGGCCACCTGCTTGAGGAGGACCGCTGCCGGCGGGCTCTTCACGATGAACGTGAAGCTCTTGTCGGCGTATACGGTAATTTCCACAGGCAGGGGCAACCCGCCGGCGTCCTTCGTTCGTTCGTTGAACTGCGAGACGAACTGCCCGATGTTCACACCGTGCTGCCCGAGGGCCGGCCCGATGGGCGGTGCCGGGGTCGCGTTGCCCCCGGGGGCCTGCAGCTTGATGACGGTCTCGACTTCCTTCGCCACGATCACACCTGCTTGCTTATCGCCCGGGGCGCTACGCGCCCGCTGGCGTGAGGTCAAACTTCCTGCCGCATGCTTACCGGCGTTCGGCCCGTCCTGCGGCCTACAACGACTCGAGGTTCCAGTATTCGACATCGACCGGAGACTCCCGGCCGAAGATGGTCAGCAACACCGTCACCATGCCCTTCTGCTCGTCGATGGCCTCCACGTCGCCCTCGAAGTTCTCGAAGGGCCCCTCCCGAATCTTGACGCGATCCCCCGGCTTGAATCGGATGCCCGACAGGCTGGCTTCCTCTTCGGTCTGGGTGACGGCGGCGAGCATGCGTTCGATCTCGATTTCCTTCATCGGGGTCGGGCGTCCGTCGGACTGGATGAAATCGCCCACGCCCGTCGTTTCCTTCACGAGGAACCACACGTTTTCCGGGATCGAGCCGTCCTCTTCGGTCGCCATCTCGACGAACACATAGCCCGCGTAGAGTTTGCGCTGGACGACGCGGGCCTGGCCGCGACGGATCGACTTCTCCTTCACCATCGGGACGAGGATGCGACCGATGCGATCCTCCAGCCCCTCAATGCGCACCTTCCGCTCGAGCGCCTCGCGAACCTGCTCCTCCTTGTTGCTGGCCACCCGCAGGACGTACCACCCCATGCCGGGACGGGTCAGCGGCTCGGGTTCCTTGGACGGCTCGGGCGTCTCCTCTTCCGAGGGCTCTTCGGTCCCGGCTTCGTCCGTCTCCACCGGCTCGGTCACCTCGGCGGGCTCGGACGCTTCGGTGGGGGCTTCCGGTTCGGATGGAGCATCCCCTTGCGCGTCGGCCTCTTGCTGGACGGCCTCCTCGAGCATCTCGCGCTCGACGGCTTCTTCCGATTTCGGGTCGGCGTCGCTCATCATCCACCCGCCGCTCTTCCAAACGCCCCGGGAGCCACTTCGAGTACACCTAACCAGTGGAACAGGAACGAGAAGACGTAGTTCGCGATGAATAGGTACAGGGCCATGGCGATGACCACGAAGATCACCACCTTCGTCGAGCCGATCACCTCCTTGCGGCTCGACCAGCTCACCTTCTTCATTTCCCCTTCCGTAAGGATCATGAAGTCACACGTGCTTCGCTTTCTGCCCACCAACCAGTACACGAGGAACCCCAGGCCTACCGCAACCAGCGTGGGAATGCCCATCTGGAGGTAGAAGGTCCACGGCTTGTCCGGATCGTAGTAGACGCCCAGGACGCCATAGAGGTAGTTCCACATGCCCGCGATCAAGATGGCGGCGCCGATGACCGTGCCGATTCGGGTGTAGTAGCCCTGTCCCGGCTTGTAGATGCTCAGCCCGCCGATGCGCGTGGAGCGATCCGCCTTCGGACCGCCGACCGCAGGTTTCGATGAGACAGAGCGCAGCGCACGGGCGTCGTCCGCGACGTCACCCTCCTCGGCCTCAATACCGACACCGTCGGCGTCTTCCAGCCCGACGGCCCCGGAATTCGGGGTCCCGCGGTTCTTCTTCTTGCCTTTCTTCTTGCCTTTGGCCATCAGTCGCAGATCTCGCCGGAAAGGCCGGGTGTCACAGACGACACCGATCGATGCCGCTTCGTCTTCGTCATCCGCTCAGTGAGCTGCCCGCCCCCGAGACAGGAGCGAAGGGACTCGAACCCCCAACCCCTGGTTTTGGAAACCAGTGCTCTGCCAGTTGAGCTACGCTCCTACCGCGTTCGCAAGGATCTCCCTCCCTTGCGACAGAGCTACTTCCTCTTGATCTTGTGCACGGTATGCTTACGCAACCGTGGACAGTATTTCTTCAGCTCGAGCTTCGGCATGCCGCCCTGCACGTTCACTTGGGTGCGATAGTTCAGATCGCCCGTCTCCGTGCATTGCAGCCAGACGTACTCTCGCTTGGTCGCTTTGGCCATGGTCCACCTTTACGTCCGATCGGCGGCCGGCTTCGGGCCGACCCCGCTCGGGGTCTCCTACTCGACCACCTTCGTGATGACGCCCGACCCGACGGTGCGACCGCCTTCGCGAACGGCGAAACGCAGTCCTTCCTCCATCGCAATGTTCGCCATCAGCTCGACTTCCATCTCCACGTTGTCGCCCGGCATGCACATCTCGGCGCCGCCGAGAAGGTTCAGCTTGCCGGTCACGTCGGTCGTCTGCATGTAGAACTGCGGGCTGTAGCCACTGAAGAACGGCTTATGTCGGCCGCCTTCCTCGGCCTTCAGCACGTAGACCTGGGCCTGGAACTTCTGGTGCGGCGTGATCGAACCGGGAGCCGCCAACACCTGTCCCCGCTCGATCTCCTTCCGCTCCACACCGCGGAGCAGGCAGCCCACATTGTCGCCGGCGATGCCGGAGTCGAGGGTCTTGTTGAACATCTCGACGCCCGTGACCGTGGTCTTCTGCGTATCCTTGAGTCCGACGATCTCGATCTGATCGCCCACCTTGACCTGGCCGCGCTCGATACGCCCCGTCGCGACCGTGCCACGCCCCTTGATGCTGAAGACGTCCTCGACCGGCATCAGGAACGGCTTGTCGGACTCTCGCTGCGGCTCGGGGATGTAGTTGTCGAGCGCCTCCATCAGTTCGTAAATGCACTTGCAGGCCTCTTCGTCCTTGCCCTCGGATTGCGTGGCCGCCAGCGCGTTGCCGCGAATGACCGGGACGTCGTCGCCGGGGAACTCGTACTTGCTAAGCAGCTCACGGACCTCCATCTCGACCAGGTCGAGGAGCTCGGGATCGTCCACGAGGTCGACCTTGTTGAGGAAGACCACGAGGGCGGGGACGTTGACCTGCCGGGCAAGGAGGACGTGCTCCCGCGTCTGCGGCATCGGCCCGTCGGCCGCGGACACGACCAGGATCGCGCCGTCCATCTGGGCGGCCCCGGTAATCATGTTCTTGACGTAGTCGGCGTGGCCGGGGCAGTCGACGTGCGCGTAGTGACGGTTCTCGGTCTCGTACTCCACGTGGGCCGTGGCGATCGTCAGGATCTTGGTCGAGTCGCGGCGCCCGTCTTTCTCCGAGGCTTTGGCAACCTGGTCGTAGCTCACCGCCTTGGCCAGCCCCCGGTTTGCCATGGTCATCGTCATTGCCGCCGTCAGCGTCGTCTTACCATGGTCAACGTGACCGATCGTGCCGACGTTGACGTGGGGTTTGGTGCGTTCAAATTTGTCCTTGGCCATACCTACGTATCCTCCAGCTTGGGATTCCTGCCTGTTTGATCCACTCGCTCAACACGACCTGCCCCGTTGCACGCCTACGCCTGTCTTGCGTGCGCCAGGGACGAACAGGACTCGCAACGAGCGCCTGCCCGCCACATCCACCTTGCGGGATCACCTTTCAGAAGACCGAACGTCGACAGCGCTTCGCCTCGTCGGGTCCGTTGCACAAAACCGAAGCTGCTGACGGGATTCGAACCCGTGACCTCGTCCTTACCAAGGACGCGCTCTACCGACTGAGCTACAGCAGCGCTCCGAGCCAGAACGAACGAGTTCGTCCCGCCGATCCGAGACCCCGGGATAGCCATCCGCGGCGAGCTCGAAGCGAAAGACCTATCAGTATAAGGCTTTATCCGAGCCAGTCAACCAAAATCATCTGGGCCCGAACGCCCTCTTGCCCGGCGGCTTTGGGTAAGGGCTTCGAGAACGCGGTCTACGTCCGTTCGCGTCGCTTCTTTCGGCCCGCCTTGGCCCCTGCGGGTAACGGCGACTCCTTCGCCCGACCGGATGCCGAGGACACGGGGGACCCTTCCGCGGCGGGCTGCCTAGACACAACCATGGTGAAGTATACCAGGCTGCCGACATGGATCAACACCAAGACGTAGGTAAACCAGGCCTGGCCCTGGAAAGCATTCGCCATCGGTGCAAGCCACGCGTAGCGCGGGTCCTCCACCGGCTGGACGGCGGTGAAGTTGTAGAACTGCGAGAACCCGAGCAGGACGAAGACCGGCAGGTGCCGCCAGCCCATTCCCACCACGTACGCCGCGAGAATCATCGCCGGAAAGCCATACCGTTCATGGATTTCCGTGGGAAGGCAGAAGAACCCCATCACCATGGCGGCCCCGGCGGGCGCGATCGTCTCATAGCGGCATCCCCGCCGCCAGATGAGCCACACGATCCACAAGGAAAATGCGGCCAACAGCAACAGACCCACGTGTTTCGGCGTGATTGGTCCGAGGAACGGCTGATGGTCCTGCGGGGCGAAGCGGTAGTACCATTTCGGCACGCCGGGCATCGGATTGAGCAGCCACCAGGGGTTGAAGGCGCAGACGCTCACCCAGTGGTACTGCCCTGAGGCTTTCCCATACGTCGCCAGGGCTTCGTCCGCAGCGCCCTGGGCCGCCGCCGGGATCAGGATGATCGCCGCGCCCACCCCAAGCCCCAAAAGCACCATCCCGACCGATCGCAGCACCTGCAGGTTCCGGTCGACCTGCGTTCCGACGCCCCCGTCCTTGAGCATATCTCGCCAGTAGCGAATCGACCCCGCGGCCAGCACGGGCAGGATCATGATCGATTGGAACTTCGTGAGAATTGCGACGGCGTAGACCAGCCCGAGCAGAAGCATTCGCCCCCGGATCAGCAGAACCAGGCAGAGCAGCATGAGCAGGGAATGGACTGAATCGACCTGCCCCCAATACGTGCTGTCGTAGACCACCGCCGGCAAGAAGAGGTAGATCGCGGCAACCGCCAGGGCGCCCAACGCACCGCGCCGCCCGCGCAACACGACAAATAGCACGACCGCACCCGCCAGGTCGAAGAGGATCGCGGGGAACTTGATCCAGACCGCCAGCTGACGGAGTCGGTCCGGGACCGGATACGGCAGCTCCTGGGTCAGCATCTTCTCGATCCGCGGGGCAAGGTTCTGGCGAAACGCGTGGTAGGCCTGGGGGTCCTGTTGGCTTAGCGTCTGGAGCTTCTGGTATTGCTCTCGGGAGATCAACCCCAGCATGACGAGTTCAGGGTTCAATCGGGCCTCGCGTATGGCCCGATACCGCTGCGGATCGTGCCGTCGGTAATGCTCCACCAACTCGCGCATCTTCACGACGCCCCGACGTTGCATGTGCAAGCGCAGCGCCTGGATCGCTTCGTCTTGTCTCTTGGTCTGGGGATCGGGCGGTCGGCGAAACGGCTCGCCGGTCACGAACTCGTACAGGGCCGGAATCTGCGAAAGCAACAGGGGATAGCCGGGCGGATAGTTGCAGGCGAGGTTGCCGGGCAGCTTGTACGCGGCTTCGAGGCCCCCGCGGTGGGCGGCGTCCGCCCACGCATAGAACCAGTGGAGGTCCGAGGGGTAGCCCGGCGTGCCGGCCAGATGGACGCGGAGCCCTAGCCCGATCAGCAAGACGACGATCAGGCCGGCCACGGCCGCGACGTTGCGGTTCCAGTTCGCCGCGGCGTCCTTCGAGGGCTCGGGTCGGCCTGTCTCTCGGTTGCTATCGGGCACCATTCGCTCGCCAGGAATCCGCGGGAGACCCGCCGTCGGTCAGGTCGGACAGCGTGCCGCAGCGAAGCGACGCAAAATGACGTGCGGATTACCCCTCCGGTAATCCGCACGCTCGTCCTCTTCCTATCGTCCGTTCGGCCGCCGTCGCTTTGGCGGAACCGGCCTCATGGTAGCTCCGCGCCCCGGGAGGTCAACTCGCCTGCCCGTTGACGCCGGCGATCTCGATGATGCCCGGCACGGTGTCGTCCCACCCGAGCGTCATCAGGTGGGCGCCCTGACACATGTCCTTCATGTCGCGTACGAGCTCTCCGGCGATCTCCGTTGCGACCTTCCTGGCGTCTTCCTTGGGCGTATCGGCGAGCCGTTGCATGATGTTGTCCGGAACGACCACCCCCGGGACGCCGCGGTTCATGTACTTGGCCATGCCCAGTCCCTTCAGCACGACGATGCCGACGAGGATGGGCACCTTGACGTGCTCGGCGCCCTTCATGAAATCCTCGAAGGCCTTCGGGTCGTAGACGGCCTGCGTCTGGATGAACTGCGCACCGGCCTCGACTTTCTTCTCCATCTTGATGATCTGCGGTTCGACCTCGTCGGCGCAGGGCGTCACGACCGCACCCTTGAAGAACTTCGGCACGCCGTCGAGCTTGTTCGGGTTGCCCTTCATGTCGACGCCCATGTCGGTCCCGCTCTCGAGCCGGCAGACGGCCTCGACAAGACCGACGGAGTCCAGGTCGTAGACGGGTTTGGCGCCGGGGTGATCGCCCATCGTGGTGTGATCGCCCGTGATGCACAGCACGTTGCGAATGCCCAACCCGTAGGCGCTGAGCAGGTCGCTCTGCAGGGCCAACCGGTTGCGGTCTCGACAGACCATCTGGAAGATGGGTTCGATGCCATGATCCAAGAGCATGTGGCAGGTCGCCATGCTGCCGAAGCGCATGACGGCGGTTTGGATGTCGGTGACGTTGACGGCGACCACGTTGCCTTTCAGGTATTCATCGGCCTCATGCAACGCGGGTTCGACGTTGACGCCCTTGGGCGGACCGATCTCGCCGGTCACCACGAACTTGCCGGCATCCAGGGATTCTTGGAACTTGCTTACGGGCTCGCTCATCCTGCTGCCTCCTCTTCCACCATGTCCTTGAGCACCAGCCGACGCACACCGGCCCCACGGTCCTTCGACCAGTCTTTCGGTCCGCGCATTGTGCGGAGCTTGTCGAGCTGCCCCCGCGCTTTGAGCCGCTCGTAGATCAGGTACCAGGCGCAATCCATGTCCTTGCTGACCTCGCACTTGCCCTTGTCCGTGCCGCCGCAGGCGCCGTTGATCAGGCTCTTGCTGCAGCGCGCGATCGGGCAGATGCCACCCGTCCAGGCCAACACGCAGTCGCCGCACCCCCGACAGTTCTCCTCCCAGATCCCCATCTCCTTGTTGTATCCGAGGAAGGACGTGTTCAGCCCGGGCAGGAAGGGTACCTCTTCAAAGATGTCGGACATGAACTGTACGCCTGCTCCGCAGGCGATACTGAGGACGGCGTCGTATTGCTTGGGGTCCTTCGTCAGATTGTCCACGAACTCTCGTTCGCATTGGCGCGTGATGCAGTCGACGTCGACCGTCATGTCCTTGCCCTTCTGCTTGGCGGCCATGCGAATCTGCGAGGCCAACGTCTCGGCCTGCTTTTCGCCGCCGGTCAGGCAGACGGTGACACATCCCCCGCACCCGATGACGAGCACCTTCTCGTAGGGCTCGAGCATCTCCATGATCTCTTCAAATGGCTTTCGTTCACCGACGATCATCCGGGACGTCTCCTATAGTTGTGTGTTGATGGGCAGTCGTTTCGGGTACTCGACGCCGACCGAGAGCTAGCCGTTCTCCGTGATGGTCTTCGCCGCACCGGTCATGGCCTCTCGCATGGCCGCCCGCCCCTGATTGGCGGCCTCGACGAGTTGAATCCGCTCGGGATTGATTCCCACCTCGCCGAGCAGCTCCTTGACCTGGGCAACACGCTTTTCCACCCGTTCGGTCGCACCGGGGTATCGATCGCCCCCGATCTCGCTGGCGACGACGATCACGCCGTCGGCCCCGTTCTCGAAGGCCTTGAGCATATGGTTCGTGCCGAGACGGCTCATGCTCGGCAGATAGAGCTCCTTCACGCCGGGGACGGGATCCTGAATCGTTCCTCCCCAGGCGTTCGCCGGGGCATGGTGTCCGCACACGTATGCCACGATCTTCTTCTGACCGTTGGTGCCCATCTCGGCGAGGGCGTCGGCCGTCTCGGCCACCACTTCGTTCATATCCCATCCTCGCGCGACAATCGCGTTGGCCGGACACTCCGAGATGCACATGCCGCACGCCTGGCAGAGATTCGACTGGATGCGGGCCACGTCCGTGACCGTCGGGATGTCGAACGGACATACCCGCAAACAGGTCAGACAGGCCGCACACTTGTCGACGAGGACCTCCGCCCCGCTGCCGCAGCTCATGCAGCGCCGGGCCTCCGCCAGTACGGCGTCTTCGCTTAGGGTATGCTCGAACTCCGCGAAGACCCTCTTGCGCTGCTCGGGAGGATCGGTCGGCACCTTGACGCGCGTGGTCTTGGTGACGCGTTCGGCGGTCTTCTCGTCGATCTCGCCGATCGGCTCGGGGATGCAATCGTCGATCTCGATGCTCTTGCCGCTGAGGTACATGTCCAGGGCCTTGGCCGCGCGCTGTCCGTTGGCGCAGGCCTCGACAGCCGAACCCGGTCCCGTGACGACCTCACCGCAGGCAAAGACGCCCGGAGTCCTCGTCTCGTGCGTGGCGGGGTTGAAGTCCAAGCGGCCTCGCTCGTCGACCTTCACGTCGCTGCCCTCGACGAAACCGTTGTCGGACATTTGTCCGATGGCCAGGATCACGGTGTCGCACGGGATCTCGATGACGTCACTGTCGTCGTATTCGGGACTGAATCGCCCCGCGTCGTCGAAGACGCGCGTCACCTTCCGTGCCTTGAGGCCGACGATCTCGCCGTCCTTGATCACCACCTCGACCGGCCCGCGGCGGTGGACGAAGCTGATACCTTCCTCCAGCGACTCGCGCTGCTCCCAATCCCAGGCGGGCATCTCCTCCTCGTTCTCAAGCATCATCATCTGGACGGTCTCGGCCCCCAGGCGAAGCGCGGACCGCGCTCCGTCGACCGCGACGTTCCCGCCGCCGATGACGACCACGTTCTTGCCGACCTCCGGCGCGCGGTCGAAGCGGGTATCCGTGAGGAACTGCATCACCGGGTAGACCCGCGGATGATCTGAGCCTGGCAACGGCAGCATGCGGCTCTTGGCGAGTCCAACGGCGATGAGGATCGCCTCGAACCCTTCGTTTTTGAGATCCTCGATCGTCTTCTCCTTGCCGATCTCCACGCCCGTCTCGAGCTTAACGCCGTGGGCGAGGATCCAATCGACGTCCATCTGCACGACCTCGCTGGGCAGGCGATATTTCGGGATGGCCGTTGCCGGTATGCCGCCCCCAACGGGGTGCTTCTCAAAGACCGTCGGCCGATAGCCGAGCTTGGCGAGCTCGAGCGCCGCCGACATGCCCGACGGGCCCGATCCGATCACGGCCACCTTGGCCTTGTCCTGCGACTTGGCCTTGTGGACGGGCGAGCCCTCGGCGCCCTGCAGCTCCGCGACGAAACGCTTGAGCTCGCGGACGGCCACTCCCTCGTCGACGTCCCAACGTCGGCAATTCGTCTCGCACGGGTGGTGGCAGATGCGTCCGCAGATGGCCGCGAACGGCAGCGCGGCGCGGATCAGGTCGATCGCCTCCTCCCACTTGCCTCGCGCGATCAGCTCGACGTATCCGCGCACGTCGGCATGCACCGGACAGTGATACCGGCATGGCGACCATTCGCGTTCCATCAATTCGGTTGTCGATTTGAGTTGAGCGACGTCCTTGGACGTAAGATCCCCGTCTAGCATGCGTGCCTCTCCGATCGAGGAACTGGAAATGTGGAAGTGGACATAGGGACGACTGACGACTCGGCCTCGTCTTTCTGCCACGATAGGCACCCCCACGTACCATGTCAACCGGCGTTGAGGGCGAGACGGTCCTATCTTTCTCCAACCGCACGAACAGCGTCGTCCGGGCGTTCGAAATCCGTCCGAAAGACGACTCGTGGGAACACTCCGTTCGCCTGCGGCATCCCGGCGGGCTCGGCCGCACTAGACGCGATTGCTTGGTGGTACTGCGGACGCCCCGCTACCCGTTTGAATCGTCCGGTTCCTTGTGGGGTATATTGCCCTGGACTGGGGTTTCCTGCCCAAGCCCCGGGGGTCGCCTCAAGGGTCAGGTCTATGTTCCTCTCGGATCGCGACGGATTAACTGCACGTAAAGCCTTTATCAGGAATCAGATAGATCGGACAGCCGCTTGAGGCTATCCGATCGGAAGTTCTGTGGCACGGTTCCTGTACTTCCCTCGCATCAGACGAGCAACCCCAACACTGCTCGAGCCAGGTCCGAACGAATTGGCGCCGTATCCCGCGGACCCGGCATCCAGGGAATCGTAGACAACCGTCCACACCGGACACGACGCGAACGCAAAGGAGCCAGTGATGAACCCCCACCGAGCCAGAACCCGGATCGGTCTTGCGACCACGATGACACTCGGAATCCTCGCCGCGCAGGCCCATGCCCAAGGGGCTAGCGGCTCCCTCACCGGAAGCCGATACGGCAAGCTTCCCCTGTGCTTCGAGGCCAACCAGGGACAGTTCCATCCGCGCGTCTGTTTCGTATCGCGGGGGCAGGGTCAGACGCTCCTGCTAACCAAGAATGAAGCCGCACTGGTCTTACGGCGGACCAGTGACGAGGACCACCGCTCGGTGATTCGCATGCGATGCCTCGGCGGAAACCCCGACCCCACGCTCGCCGGAGTGGCCCCCCACCGCGGCGGCACGAACTACTTCGTCGGCCGAGATCGTAGCCAGTGGCGAACGGGCGTGCCGACCTATGCGAAGGTCCGCTACGAGTGCGTCTACCCCGGCATCGATCTGGTCTACTACGGCAACCAAGGGTTGCTGGAGTATGACTTCGTCGTCGCCCCCGGGCGTGACCCGTCGCAGATCCGTCTTGCCTTTCAGGGCACGGAGCGTATCGAGCTGGACGAAGACGGCAACCTGATCCTGAGAACCCGTGGGCGCGAGGTGGTCCAACGCAGGCCGGTCGCCTACCAAGAACTCAACGGCCGGCGGCTGATCGTCCCTGGTCGCTACGTGCTTCATTCGGACAGCACCGTGACCTTCCGCCTTGCCGAGTATGACCGAACCCGGCCGCTCATCATCGATCCCATGATCGTCTACGCCTCGTATCTCGGCGGGAGCCTCGGCGACGGGGCCTCCGGCATCGCCGTGGACAGCGACGGTTGCGCCTACGTCACGGGCTTCACCAGCTCCTACGACGACTTCCCCGCGGAGGACGATGAGCTCTCCGGCGGGCCCGGAGAGACGGACATCTTCGTGGCCAAGTTCAACGAGCACGGCTCGGAGCTACTCTACTGCACGATTATCGGTGGGAGTTCGGGCGAGGTGGCCGGCGGGATCGCTGTGGACTACCACGACTGTGCGTACGTGGCCGGTCAGACGCGATCGACGGACTTCCCCATGGTGCGGGCGACACAAGACACCTTCGCCGGAGGCACCACCGACGGCTATCTCCTGAAGCTTGGCCCGGACGGCTCGACGCTCTGCTACTCGACCTACCACGGCGGCGGCAGCGACGGCTCGGCCGGCTGCGAGCTCGTCCTGGACGTGACAGTCGACCTCGACGAAAACGCCTACATCGTGGGCAAGACGAACTCGCACGACTTCCCGCTTGTGGGAGCGATCCGCACCGAACAAGCCGGCTGCGGATCGGACGGCTTCGTCGCCCGTTTCTCCTTCGACGGCGAAGCCCTGACCGTCGACTACTCGACTTATCTCGGCGGCAACCTGGACGACGAGGTGAAGGCGATCGTCTCGGACGACTTCGATGCGGTGTATGTGACGGGCAAGACCCTGTCCTGCGACTTCCCGACCACGCCGGAGGCTTTTGAGCCGAACTTTTGTGGATATGGCAACAGCGACGCCTTCGTCACGAAGCTCAGCTTCGACGGCGAAACCCTGACCCTCGGACCGTCCACGTACTTCGGGCATCTCGGCAAGGATTCCGGTGAGGGTATCGCCATCGGATACGGCGGCACCGTGTACATCGTCGGGGAGACGAACAGCTGGGAGCTGCCCCTTGATGGCCCCCTCTATGAGTACGGTGGCCTCAACGACGGTTTCCTGGTCGGCTTCTCCCCTATGCTGTCTTACCAGATCCTGGGGACGTATCTCGGCGGCAGCGGCGACGATGCGGCCTACGACATCGCGGCCGACTTCGACGACAACCTCCACATCGCCGGGTGCACGATGTCGGCCGATTTCCCGACCTACAACGCCATCCAAGATACGCACCCGGGCGTCGGGCCGTACGACGAAGGCGACGTGACCGGCCATCGCGCCGCCTTCGTGGCCAAGTTCACGCCGATCGGCCTGGACGAGTACATCACCTTCCTGGGCGGCTTGCACCATACGAACGCCACCTCCGTCGCCGTGGACTACTGGGGCGAGGCCTACGTGGCGGGTGTGACGCTGTCGGAGGATTTCCCCGTCACGCCCTTCGCGTTCCAGCGCGAGCACGGGGGGGCCTCCACGCCGGTGGCCGACTACGATGCATTCGTTGCCAAGATCAGCCCGGAGGATGGGTATATGGTGTACGAGATCGTCCCGCTGTTCGGTGAACTGACGGCCGATGAAAGCGAGACGGGCGGTTCGAGCACGTGCGGTGCTATGGCCACGCCGACGATGGCGACGATGTTCCTCGCCCTCGGCGGCCTGTTCGCCGGCAGGCGACGGGGCTGCTGATTCGAGGCACTCGACGAGCCGTTCCGTGAAGAGCCGTCGGAGCGAGTTCGGTGATCGTCACCACTCGCTTCGGCGGCCTGTTTCTGCGCCGCGCGGCAGGGATCGGAAAGCGACCGTGTCGCGCCGCGGCCTCTTGTGAGCCCACCCCGACGCGAGTACCATCCCGACACCATGGAAACGAAAGTCCGTGACGTCGAGCTCCGCAACGGCCAACGGGCCGAGGCCCTGTGTATCCAACCGCCTGCGCCCGAATGGCGAGACCGCATCACGCCCTTCCTTGCGCACAAGGGCGAGCCCTTCGTCTGGCACATCGAGGCCAACCTCGACGGCCGCAACGACGAGCTCGAGCAGCGCTTCTTCATCGCCGTCGTCGGCGAGCAGATCATCAGCGAGATG
>CAZKCX010000054.1:0-17040 GCA_964550865.1 uncultured Planctomycetales bacterium | reverse complement strand
AAACATGAACTCGTGTTTGAAGAAATAACCGACGGCGGAGACTATTTCAAAGCGGAGTACACCTCGGATGTCTACAAGAGCAAATTCGCAAACAAGGATTTTGGCCGACCCAGGTAGTCGTACGTGGCGGGGATGTAGTCAATCGTCAGCGTTACCCCGACGAAGTGGGGTCGGAATTCGCGGATGCGACGCGCGATCTCCTCCTCGTCCAGGCGATTGCAGGGCGCGGTCGCGTCGAGCACGAGCACCTCATGCCCGGCCTGCTTCAGCGTGGCCGAGAGGTAGGCAAGGTTGAGCAAGATCGAGCCGGAGGGGGCGGCCGTCGGCGGATTCAGCAGGACAGCCCGGCAGACTTCAAACTGATGCCGCTCCTGGATCATGGGGTGTCTACGAAACGCTCGCGGGTCTCGGACCTATGCCATCGCGGGGCAGCCGGCCCGGTGGTGGCGGCCCGGTATGGGAATCGTCTGTCGGCGCACCGCCTCCACAATCGAGGCGGCACCTCGTCCCTACGTCCTATATCGACCAGAAGGTAGGGCCTAGCCAAGCCAAAATGTCCCGGGTCCGCCGAACGCCTATAGGTCATAACCTTCTCTGAAAAATGGTCTTATGTCGCTTTTCTGCTGGGCCGAATCTCTCCGCTCTCGGTGCACCGTCCCACGCAGAACGGCCGATAAATAAGAACGGGCCTGGCACATGCCTGACTACAGCGCGCCGAGGACGCCAGAACCGGAGAGAACCATGCCCGACATTTCCCTGAGGATTCCCGACGACATCCGCGCAATGGAGCCGGTGTTTGTCTATCCGCCCGCCGAGCGGTGCGGGTCGACATTCCTCCAACGACTCCTCAATTCCGGCGGAACGATGATTTGCTACGCCTCGGATTGGTACTTCCGCAGCCTGATCGAGCGGACCTACGAGCTCGTGGCCGACCGGCACAGCATTACGCAGTCGGTGAAGGTCTTCCTCTCCGGGCATACCGAGACGTGGTCCAACGCCGTCCTGCCCAAGCCGGAGGAGTACATCGATCTGACCGTCGACGTCCTCTACGACCTACTGCGAAAGGTGCGGGGCTGGTCTCAGGAGGCGGGCTTTCCGCGCTGGGGGTTCAAGTGTGCGGCCGTGCCGGCCGAGCAGATCGAACGGACGCTCACGTTTCTTCCCAACGCCCGGATCCTCTGGCTCTACCGGAGCATCTACGACGTCGCGCGATCGGCGAAGGCCCGGCAGTTCACCCGCGATATCCACGAGCTTCGCATGTGGGCCCGGGAATGGTGCCGCTCGATGCTCTGGGTGCGGGATCACGACTGCGACAAGCACCCGAACGTCCTCGCGATACGGTATGAGGACCTGCTCGCCAACCGCGAGGCGGGCGTCGAGCGGATCGAGGCCTTTTGCGGGATCGACGGACTGCGGCTCGACGTCTTCGATCGGAGGATCAACGCCCCGATCGGCACGACACAGTATGGTGACTTTCCCACCGGTTACGTGCCGCCGGCCGACCTCGACGAAACCGAGTATGCGATGATTGAGGAAGAGGCCGCCGAAGCCCTGGAGCACTTCGGCTACGAGATCGAACGAGAACCCTCTCGCGTGGCCGGATAGCCCTTCCAAAGGAGAGCGGCTGAACGAAGCGTGTCCCCGACCAAAGAGCAATCCGAGAAGGAGCAACTCACCGCCCTGGTCTACGGCGATACGTTCGCCCTGTATGACGAGGCGTCCTTCGACGAGTTCGTGCAGCCGCTCTATCGACGTTTGGAGTCTAATGGCATCTCCACGGACGTGTTCAAGGGCAAGCGGTGCCTGGACGCCGGGTGCGGCGGCGGACGCGGGACCATCCTGATGGCCCAGTCCGGTGCCGCGGAGGTCGTCGCCGTCGACCTGAGTGAGCAGAACGTCGAGAGCACGCGAAAGCGTGCCGCGCAGAAGGGCCTGTCCAACGTCACACTCCTGCAGCGCTCGTTGATGGAGCTCGATCTGCCCGAGGAATCGTTCGACGTGGTCTGGTGCAACGGCGTGCTGCACCACACGGCCGATCCGGACCGGGGACTCGTCGAGATCACCCGACGGCTGCGCACGGGCGGGCACCTCTGGCTGTATCTCTACGGGTCGGGCGGGCTGTACTGGCATGTGATGTACTGGATTCGGGGCGTCCTTGCGGGCGTCGACGTGCGGCGCTGCATTTTCGTTCTGCGGCTCATGGGCGCGCCCGTCCGGCGCATCGCCGAGTGGATCGACGACTGGTTCGTGCCGTACCTTCGCGCCTACACCGCCGACGACGTAACGCGCCGGTTGGAGGAGCTCGGGTACGAGCAGACCGACGTCCTGCGTTACGGCGTGCACTACGACACGTCGCAGCGACGCGCCGACGCCGATGACACGGAGGCCGCACTGATGGGCGAGGGCGACCTCCGCTTCTTCTGTACCAAGGTCCGGGCGCCTTCCGGAAACGAGCATCCGTTGCCCGATCCACCGCACGGCCGGGGTTCGGACTATGAGACGAACCCCGTCGTTGCGCAAGTTGATCCCGCGCTGGAGCGGATCGAACAGGGCCTGAGGAATCTCGAAGCGGTCGAGGGTGGAGACGGGACGGTCTATCGCATCCTCGCGGCCCGGCGCGTCCATGAGACGGTTCGCGGCGTGCTCGAAACCGAAGGCCCCGTCGACATGCCGGGCTTTCTGGCCCGACTCACCGAGATCGCCGAGCACATCGAGGGACTCTCCGCCGCTCCCCGCAAGCCGTAACACGGCATTCCAGAACGCATCGCCTTGCCACGCGCGAGCCCTTACGGCACGACCTCGGCATCGAACGTGGTCCTGCGTCGTCCCTTCGAGGCGAACGCCGCACCCTCGAACGAAACACGTCCCAGTTCCGCTTCGCCGGCTACCTTCGGTTTGCGGAAGGCGACGAGGTGGTCGTCGCGGCCGATCTTTACCTCGCAGCCGACGGCCGTCTCGCTCTCGAGTCGCTTGACGTCAACCTTGGGCGCACGGTTGCCCCTGTAGGGGCACAAGACCGTGAGCATCAAGATGGAATCATGCTTTTCGGTCGTGGCCGCCTCGAGGTGCCATTGCGTGGGCATCTTCTTCTTCGGCTCGGGTTTGTAGCCGCTGGTCTGGTCGAAGCGCAGCGGCAGCGGCGAAAGGTAGGCGATCTCGACGCCGGCGTTCTTGCGCTGAAGCCGGGCACGCGCGTCACCGGCTCGGACGGCGAATTCGTCGAGGCCGTGCAGGTACCATTGGAACGTCGAGGGCACGTGCGGCTCCACGTCGTCGAGGATCACGATCACGTCGGGCTTGGAGAAGACGGCGTGGCGGACGTAGCGTTTGACGTTGCCGTAGGCGGCGCTCGCATCGCCGGCGACGTAGTCGGCCTTTCGGGTCGTGCGGAAGGCGACGATGTCGCCCGTCGCAGCCGGGGAGTTCTTGGCCTGTCCCTTGCCGTCGACGGTGAGGGCGTTGTGGGCGTGCGTCGACCACGCCCAGGTCCGGTGCCATGCGCCGCCGTGCTCGTCGCGATAGACGCACGCGCTGAGCAGCTCATCGCCGCAGGCACAGAGGATGAACGAGTTCTGCGGGTTGTGGCCGTGGCTCTGCCCGCCGTAGGGGCTGGACTTGAAGAGGAATGCCACGTCCTCCCGGGCGTCCAGGATCGTGTTATGCAGTGCCGCGACGCCGATCCCGCGGAAGACCTTGCTCTGGTCCTTTCGGATCAACGGCCTCGGCCGGATGGGTCGGCTCTCCAGCAGCCGCAGTATGCCGTAGACGCCGCGCTCGTGCGAGCCGCCCTTCTGCTCGGCCCACCATTGCCAATACGGGTTGCGAATCCGGCGGGCGAAGTACTCGATCGTATACCGCCAACTGCGTCCGGGCGGATAGTGCGACAGGTCGCCGAAACCCCCGATCGGTGCGTTCGGCGGCACGACGTAGAGGGCGAAGTCCCCGATGTTCTGGTAGTACGGTTTGGTGAGCGGCTCGAACTTCAGCGCCGTCCGCGCGACGTCCATCCAGTACAGCGAGCGATAGACATAGCTGTTCCAGTAGTTCGCGCCTTCGTGCCAGCCGCCGTCGACGCCGCCCCAAACCGGATAGATCGCGAAGAAGTAGTTCAGGGCGTAGTCTAGCCACTTCGGGGCGTCGTCCAGCTCGTCGTAGAAGCAGATGGCCGTCTCCCCGAGCCAGTGCCACAGGCGGTTGCTGTGGCTCTCGAACGGGCAGTTCAGCAGCCGCAGGCCGCGCAGGACCATGTAGCCTGTGCGCGCACGGATCTGCATGATGCGGCGGACCTTCTCCCGATCCGCCTCGGTCAGGGCGTCGTAGGCCCAGTCGTACGCCCGCGGTAGCAGATACAAAAACGGCATGGCGGCCTCGTCGTTGAGCAGGTGGTTGGTCGGGCCGTTGGGGTTCCAGCCGCACATGTGCAGGATCCACTTCCGAGCGGCCCGGCCGTAGCGCTCGTCCTGCGTGATCAGGTACGCGAAGGCAAGCGTGTCGGTGATGCGGAGGGCCTTCATCGTCGTCAGCCGGTTGGGCCACCAGTGCTCGCGCGTGAGCGGGTTGTGCACGCTGGCCATCACGGTCGGTTCGGGGATGAGCTCGGTCGTCAGGTGCTTGTCCGCCTCGCGTTGGATCTCGGCGAACATCTCGCCGATCTCCCGGTTACGGGCGATCGTCCGGCGGAGGGCGTCGACGTCTTCCGGCCGGACGAAGAGCCGCGGATGGCGTTCGGGGATACGTTTTCGGCACTCGTCTTGCGTGAGGAAGGGAAACTTATCCGCCCTGGCGTCAATGGTGAACCCGCGAGGCCGACTCCATTCCGTGGTCGTGTCGTTCTCGTAGAAGACACGATACCGCCACCAGTGCTTGCCGGCCGGCAGGGCTTCCGACGGTGTGAAGACGTTGTAGGCGATGTCGCGATAGGTCCGCGTGGCGTCCGCGGCGAAGTCCTCTGCGCGGCTCACCTGAAGCTCATACGCCCGCGCGCCGTTTTCGCGGAGCCAGACGAAGCCCGGCGGCGTGAGCAGGCAGGTCTGGCCGTCGGCGGGGCGATAGCCGTACTCCTTGCTGCCGGGGACGCGGTCGACGTCGGCCGATACGCTCCACGACAGGCCGGCGGCGAAGATCGCTGTGATCGAGAGTGATCGTGGAATTCGATTTCGCATCGGGGGGTCACCTGTGAATGCGGGTGGATGGCGATTTCGGGTGCATCTTCCTGCGAGGACGGTGGTGGCAAGTTCGATCTCAGTTGCTACCATCGACGCCGCGGACGACAAGGCCTTGGCCGCCGGAGCACTGTGTCCGTGCTGCCTGGCCACTGTAATGGCTCGGTCGTGGAGGTGCAATCACGGATGCGGAAGGGGCCGCAATCGAGGAGTTGACGATGATTCGTTTCGTGTGTTCACGCTTTCTACTGGGTGCGGTCTTCTGCACGGTCTTCCTCTCGGAAGCGGCGTTCGCCTGGAAGCCGGCGTTCAAGCTCCCGCTCAAGGTCGAGATGACCAAGGGCGTGGTCTACGGCAAGATCGACGGCAAGCCGCTGACGCTGGATTTGTTCGTGCCGGAGGGCGGCCCCACGCCCAGGCCCGCCGCGATTTACCTGCACGGCGGGAGCTGGCGGAGCGGGACGCCCGCCCAATTTCACCGGCAGGCCGCCCACATGGCGACGAAGGGCTACGTCGGCGCGTGCATCCGCTATCGGCTCAGCAAGAAGGCGAAGTTCCCCGCCGCGCTGGAGGATTCCAAGTGCGCGGTACGGTGGCTTCGCGCCAACGCAGAGACGTACCAGATCGATCCGAAGCGAATCGCCGCGGTCGGCGGCTCGGCGGGTGGGCACCTCGCCGAGCTCGTGGGCGTGATCGACGAGTCCTTCGGCCTCGAGGGCAAAGGCGGGCACGAAGCGTACTCCAGCGAGGTTCAGGCGGTCGTGAGCTTCAACGGCGTGACCGATCTGGTGGATTGCGCGAAGAAGGGCCTGCTCCTCAAGGCGATGCGGCAGTTCCTCGGCTGTACGTACGAGGACAACCCCAAGCGGTACGCGACGGCGTCGGCCAACACGCACGTCGACAAGGACTGCCCGCCGTTTCTCTTCCTCCACGGGACGAAGGACAAGACCGTGCCGTTCGCGCAGTCGGTGGAGATGGCCGAGAAGCTGCGTGCGCTCGGCGTGGACGCCGTGGTCTACAAGGCCGAGGGGGCGGGCCACGGCTTCTTCAACAACGACCCGCACTACACGCGGTGCCTGAAGGCGATGGAGCGGTTCCTCGAGCGGCACCTTCGGGGGAAGGAGCATACGAGCGACGGGGGTCCGTAGCCGCGGGGCGCGAAGCGGAACCCGTGGCCTGTCACGTCCCGAAGCATTCGAGCGTGCCGTCCAGCATCATCACGAGAATCCGGCCCGCGCGGTCGACGGCCAGGCCGCCGGGCAGGGCCGGGCCCGAAAGCTGCCGCTCCCACATGGGCTCCCCGTCGCGCTTGTCCAGGGCGACCAGCCGCCATCGCGTCTCGAGCCGACGCGGTTGCTCCGTTTCGCAGACGGCCAACACGGCGTTCGGGGTCAGCACCAGCGAGACGACGTCGGAGCCCTGGAGCTTACGGGCCATCCACGTAACGCGGGGGCGGGCCTTCTCGCTGCCCTCTTTGAGCCACTCCTCGATCTTGTCGGCATGGCAGCACATCGGCGTTGTCTTGCGGCCGTAGACGAACACGATTCGTTCGTCGTCCCAGGCCGGCGGAATCCGGCCGCGACAGAGCATCAACGGCTTGTTGCCGTATTTCGGCGCCGTGATGGTGAAGTGCGCCGGGTTGACGATGTTCTTTCGGGAAGAGTAGCGGAGTCGACCGCCGCGGATGAGGGCCATGTCCTTGAAGACACCGATCTCCTCGCCCCGGTTGCACCGCGGCGTGCCGTTGCCGGGACCCTCGCCGTGGTACTTGCCGTCGGCGAGATCGTACACGCCGGCGGCGATCACGTTCCCTCCCGGCATCCACAGCCGGTCCTGGAACACCGTGAGGAACCCCTGCGCGGAGATGCCCTTGCGGAGCTCCTTGTCGAGGTGTCCGCTCTCGGCGTTCTGCCACTTCGGTTTGCCGGTTTCGGCGTCGAGGGCACAGACGTACGTCCCGTCGTAGTCGATGATGCCGGCCGCCGCATAGGCCACGCCGTCGCGGACGAGCACGCCGCTGTTGACCGGCCAGGTCGAGGCGAGGCGGCCGTAGACCGGGATCCGGCGTTCCATGGGCGCCGCGCCGAACCGCCAGAGCCGGCGGCCCGTCTGGGCCTCCAGACCGTAGACGTAGCCGTCGCCGCTACCCACGTATGCGCGTCCCGCGGCGATGGTCGGGGACTGGAGGATCGCGCCGGCCGTCAAGAACGTCCAACGCACCTTCCCGGTGGAGGCATCCAGTGCGGTGACGCGCCCGTTGCGATCGCAGAAGAAGACCAGCCGGCCCGCGGACACCGGGGCGGTGGCCTCGTTGCGAGGCGTTTGGGTCCGCCACAGGCGTCGTATGCCGTTCGGGGTTTGCACGGGGGTGTGGGCCCCGCGTGTGATGTCATGGCGATAGGTCGGCCAGTCGGCTTCCGTGACGTCGAGCGGCCGGACGTCGTTGCCGTTGCCGGACGGTGCACGCTTCCCGTCGTCCTCCTTCCGCTGGAAATCGAACCCGTTGGCCGAGCACCAGGCCACGCGGCCCATCAGCGAGAGGTTGCAGTCGCACAGCCACGGGCCGAGATAGAGCAGTCCGTTGGCGGCGATGACGCCGTCGTTGCAGGCCGGACGCAGCGCGCCGTTGAACAGCACCTTGCCGCTCGTGCGGTCGTAGCGCGTGAGCCCCTCGATCCAGCCGCGGCAGAACAGCGAGTCGGGCGTGGCGGTAAGCCGGGCGCACGAGCGCTTTCGAAAGCCCAGGTCCTTGCGCGTCTCGCCCGTGAGCGGATCGAGCACGAGTGTGTTTCCCTCTTTGCCGATGCCGACGTAGAGGCGGCCGTCCGTGTAGAGCATGTTGGGATTGTTGGTCGTCTTGCGTCGGTGCCATAGGCGTCGCCCGTCCTCGTGCGAGACCGCGACGATGTTCATCCGCGTCTGCGCCTCGAAGAACAGCGCCTTGGGCGTCCACAGACAGTAGCACATCGACCGGAATCCCGGCGTCGATCCGAGACCACGCCCGCGCTCTTCGATCAGCTCTCGCGTCTTACTGTCCGCGTTCGTCCAGAGCCGCCTGCCCGTCTTGGCATCCAGCCGGCCGAGATGGGAAGCGGGGGCGTAGAAGCAGACGTGGCCACCGCCGACGGCCATCGCGCGGGAATCGATCTGGGCCTGGTCCTCGTAGGCCCAACGCGTCCTCTTTCCGACGAGGTCATACGCGACGATCCTCCGGCCGAACCCCCAGGGGACGCGCTTGCGATAGTAGCCGCGACTCAGCTCCCCCCAGCTCCAGGCGTGGTGTTGGCTTCGGACGATCGTCGTTTCGGCGGGGTCCTTCTCCTCGCCGATTAACGCATACAGCACGCCGTCGGCGATCGCGATCCACTTCCACTGGCCGGGGTACTCCGCCAGATCGATGAGGCCGATCTCCTCGCCTGTCTCGGGCTGGAGGATCCGGCACCCCTCGCCGTCGAAATCGATCATGTAGAATGCCTCGTCGGTGGCGACGAAGGCGGAGCGATGCGCCAGGTAGCCGTCGGGGAACTTCTGTTTCCACAAGATCTGCCCGTTGTGGCCGTTCCTCGCCAGCAGCGTGTTGAGCCACGGCTCCTCGCGGCGGTGGTGGGCGATGTGCCCCGTCGCGAGGAAGAGCCGTCCGCCCGCGGCGGTCGTGATGGCGGGCATGGCGATGTAGAGCGGACGGGCCATCCACTGCGTCATGTACGGGTAGCGGATGACCTGATCGGTCGAGACGGGATTGTTGTCCGGTCCGTGTTCCCAGTGGCTCCAATCGTCGACGCCCGAGACGGGGGGCTTTTCGATCCGCTCGAGGCGAACGTTGCTTCCGTCCTTGCCGCGAAGCTCTCGTGCAAGCAGGGCGACGCCGCCCGGCCGGAGCACGCGCGTGAGCTCCTGGTGTGCCTGCACGCACGGAGCTTCAAGGGCGGAGGGCAAGACGAATACGGCGTCAAGCAGGCCGTCGGCGTGCGGCAAGCGCTTCAGGGCGGAATGCTCCACGACGACCCGTGCCCCGTACAGGCCGGCGCCGTCTACGACCTCTCGCGCGGCGTGGACGCGACGCGCGTCCGGATCCAAGGCGTGGATCAGGAATTCGCTGCCCTCGGCGAGCTGACGCAGCAGCTCGGGACGCTCGCAGCCGAGCACCGCGAGCACGCCGTGGGGTGTTCCCACCTCCGCGACGACCTGCTCCGGAAGACGAATTGCCTGTTCGCGTCGCGCGTCCGCCGCTGCGGCGAGCCCCCACGCCGAGGGGCCTGCCGCCAAGACCGAACCCAGCATCAGCATCGACGCCCAATAGGAGAATCCGCGGGATGTCATGATAGGGTCCTCACAAGAACGGGCTCGTTTCGATCTCCATGAGGGATGTGCGCCCTCCAGAGTGTGCCTTGACGCGAGCGGAGTCAAGAGGGGATGTGTGGTTTGCCACGCGGGCGCGGATGACGAAACCGGCGGGGACGGTCGAGGAAGGATGGATCAGACCACGGAGAGCGCGGGCGTGTTCATCGTTCCGAAGGGTCTGTCCGTCCGAACGGTCATGCACTCGCCACGCTGGAAGAAGGGTCGGCCCGGTCGATTGGAGCGCGCCGATCAGTTGTCCGACCCGAGGCACTTGCGGACGTGGTCCGCCCGCACGGCGCTTCGCTCTTCCCCGTTCATGAGCGAGCCTTGGATCTTCTGGAGATGAGCGGGCTGCGTTTGAACGAACAGCTCGTTGACGGCCCGGAGATCCATCCGGTCGATGCGGTTCAGGTGGATGCCCATGCGGAGATGGCTCAGCAGCGTTAAGGTCTCGTCGCTGCTCAGGGTCCGGGCCGTGCTCAGCAGACCGTACGCGCGCCAGATCTTGTCGTCGAGGAGGGTGGCCCGCTCCCGCAGCAGGACCTGCCGGGCCTGCCTCTCGTAGTCGACCATTTTCGGGATGACCACGTGCTTGAAGTCCTCGATGATCTCCTCTTCGCTCCGGCCCAGCGTCGTTTGATTGCTGAGCTGGTAGAAATCACCCGTGGCCTCGGTTCCCTCGCCGTACAGCCCGCGGATCGCCAGGCGCATGTCGCGGGCGGCGCGGACCACGCGCTCCAGCTCGCCGGTCATGCGCAGCGCGGGCAGGTGCAACATCACGGAGACGCGAATCCCCGTTCCGACATTGGTCGGACACGCGGTAAGGTACCCGTATCGATTGTGGAAGGCGAAGTCGATCTTCGAGGCGAGCATGTCGTCGATCCGACTGACCTCCATCCACAGCTCGTCGAGCTGCATGCCGCTGCGAAGAACCTGGATGCGAAGGTGGTCCTCTTCGTTGACCATGATGGCGGTCGCCTCGCGATCGCCGATGGCCACACCCCGACTGCCCTGCCCCTCGGCGTGCTGACGGCTGATCAGGTGTCGCTCGACCAGCAACCGCCGGTCAAGATCCTCGGCGACGTCGAGGTCCACGTAGAAGATCGACTCGGAGAGCGCCAGGGATTCAATGTGCGAACGAAGCTCCCGCTCGAGGTCCGCGCGATCGTTCTCGTTGATCTTGGAGATGAACGGACGTCCCGCGGCATTCCTGGCCAGCCGAATCCGTGAGGAGATCACGATTTCCGACAACGGGCCGCTGCCGCGAAGCCACTCGCCCACTTGCTTGGCCAGGTCATCGATCGTCATGAGTCCTCGAGGGTCTTGATCTTGTCCCGAATGGCGGCGGCCTTCTCGTACTCCTCGCGGTCCACCGCCTCGTTCAACTCCTGTCGGAGCCGCATCAGCTCTCGCTGTCGGGAATCGACCTCCGGGGTCCACTCGCCCGGCCTCTTCCCGACATGGTGTGTCGCCCCTTCGCCGTGTGCGCGCGCCAGCAGGGGCACGAGCGCTTCCTCGAAGACATCGTAATCGTTCGGACACCCGAGAAGGCCGTTGTTGCGAAACTCGACGAACGTCATCCCACATTGGGGGCACTCGAGCTCGGCCAATTCTCGAGCCCGGGACTGCTCCATCACGAAATTGGCGAGCAGCTCGTTGATGGGGGTGTGCGACTTGATCGTGACGTTATCGTTCTGAGCGCAATCTTCACATAGATGGCGCTCGAGCTTCTCTCCCTTGACGATGTCCGTCAGATGAACCGTTGCGGGCTTCTTCTTGCATTTCTGGCAAAGCATCGGGGTATCTCCAAGCATCTACGCCTTCATAGGAATCTTATGGGACCCCCAACGAAGACGTCAAGCTGACCCCCATCGTCCCGAACCGCGTCGCTCCGCCGCTTGCCCGCGAGACGGTATTGAATCGCGCGCGTCGGCCGACTATAGAGTTCGAGGCGGAGCCTCGCCGATGCGCGATGCGTCCATGAACATACATCGGAGGATGCCGTGCCCGAGATTCGTCGCATCCAGCCGAATGAGGTAGACCCGGCGCTCCGGAACATCCTCGACCTGCCCGGGCTGGATCGCGCCTTGCTGGAGGCTCAAGTCAGTGCCTTTCGAGAGTTTCTGACTTCCGTCGTCGTCCCCAGCGATGCGATTCTGGGCCTCTACGAAGGCAATCGGTTGGTCGCGGCCGTGGTGTGTCTGGACTCTCCAGGCAAGACGGGCCTTGTCTTCGCCCCGTCGATGGTCCTGCGGCAGGCGCATCGCAATGAGGTTCTCACCTTGCTTCGCGTGGCCGCCGATGCCGCCAAGGAGCGCGGGATGTCCCTCCTTCAGTCGTTGATTCCTCCGGATGCCGCCGCGGATCGGCGCCTGTTCGGGGAGGCCGGCTATTGGCGGCTCGCCGAACTGGTCTATCTCGAGCGGAGTGTCTCCGCCGGCGAGCGTATGGCCGAACGCGACGCGGAATCGTCGCTCGAATGGACGGAGTATTCCGCGGCGACGCATGGGCTCTTCCGCGACGTTATCCAACAGACGTACGAACATAGCCTCGATTGCCCGGGACTCGCCGGACAGCGCCAGATCGAGGACATCATGGCCGGCCACAAGGATACGGGTCTGTTCAAGCCTTCGTTGTGGTTCGTGGTGCATCAGGATTCCAAGCCGGCCGGCTGTCTCTTGTTGGCCCCCGTGAAAGGGCGAACGGCCATTGAAGTCGTCTACATGGGCGTATGTTGTTGGGCGCGGCGAGCGGGGATCGGCGGAGCGATGCTTCGCAAGACGCTGCATTTGACCGCCAAACATGGACTTGGATGCGTGACACTCGCGGTGGATGCTGAGAACTCTCCCGCCGTTCACCTTTACCGGAAATTTGGGTTTTCCCAAACACTGAGACGCGAAGCCTGGGTCACAAGGCTATCGCAGTAGGCGAGTTAGCTCGGACAAAGCCCCGGTTTTCCACAGGTTTTTCACACGCTCCGTTTCCCTGTGGGTAAACCGTGTATGAAAAAAATTTGAGCATCGCAACTCTCGTGTAGAACCGTGTTGCCGTGGTGTTAATAGATTTCACCGAAGAACAGAGCATTGACGGTCGTGCCGGGCGGTGATACCATCCGCCAACCTGGGACGCAATGGAAGAAGCGGTCATCGTGATCGAGCAGGACAGCGGTTGGCCTGCCGATCAGATTTGTTGTGCCCATCTTGAATCCTGAGTGACATCCTCAAGCTTGTGCGGGAGGCGGCGCTGTGGAGCCGACAGCGGACAATATGGTTACGGAAATCCGCGGGTTGATAGCGCAAAAACTTGGCCCGCAAAGGTTTAATCTTTGGTTCAGAAACTCCACCCGCTTCGCTCTCAGTGACGGCTTCCTGGAGGTCAACGTACCCAACCCCTTCATCCGAGGTTGGATCGAGAATCACTTCAGCGATTCGATCGCCGAAGCCGCGCGAGAGGTCACCGGCCGGGACATGCAAATCTCCTATGCCGTCAATCCTGAACTGATGGTCGACCTGAAGAAGGCCCAACTCGACAACCAGGCCAAGTTCATCAATCGGGCCACGACCGGGAACCGCAGGGGAAGGTCCAGTCGACCGGTGCGGTCGCCCGGACAGAAGCTCCGCGGGCGCCTGGAGGACTTCGTCGTCGGCCCGACCAATCAACTGGCCTTCAACGCCGTGCAGAGCGTGGCGAACGGCGCGGCGGATTGCTATAACCCGTTGTTCGTACACGGCGGATGCGGGCTCGGCAAGACGCACCTGCTGCAAGGCCTGGCCAATCGGCTCATCGAATCGCTCGAGGGATTGCGGTGGGTGTACCTCACGGGGGAGGAGTTCACCAATCGGTTCCTCGCCTCCCTCCGCCGGTCGGAGATCGAGGAGTTCCGCCGACGCTTCCGCAATCTCGACGTGCTGATCATCGACGACGTGCACTTCCTCGCCAACAAGAAGGCGACGCAGGAGGAGTTCCTGCACACGTTCAACGCGATCGAGTCAAGCGGCAAGCGGGTCGTGATGGCGTCGGATTCCCATCCCAAGCTCATCGGCCAGTTCACGACGTCCCTGGTGAGCCGCTTCGTGTCCGGCATGCTGGTCAAGATCGACCCGCCCGAATTCGAGACGCGCTGCGAGATCCTTCGTCGTCGCGCGTCGAAGCTCAACAAGACGGTGCCGCAGCCCGTCATTGAGTACATCGCCGAAAGCCTCGACGCCAACGTCCGCGAATTGGAAGGGGCGCTGCTCAAGCTGGCCGCCTTCAGCAGCGTGGCGGGCCAACCCATCTCGGTCGGGCTTGCGAAGCGGGCGCTCGAAGAGCACATCAGTCGCACACCGCGCATCGTACGACTGAGCGATATCGAAAACGTCGTTGCTACGTTCTTTGGTCTTTCACCGGCCGATCTCCACACGTCGCGTAAGGCAAGGACGGTTGCGCTGGCACGCGCTATCGCGATGTTTCTCGCGAGAAAGCATACGGATATGAGCTTTCCGGAGATCGGCCGTTTTATGGGCAACAAGAATCACTCCACGGTGATTCTGGCGTGCAGGCGCATCAACAAGATTTACGAGGAAGAGGGCACGGTCTGCTGGAACACACCGACCGGAAGAAGCGAGATGCCGCTGGCTACGCTTCTGTCCCGACTGGAGGAGGAGCTTGCCCGCTGACGTGGGCACGACGGGTCACGGATGGACCGGAGGACGGAAAGCTTCCTCAGAGGACAGGTCGGTGGGTAGCCGAACAGGGCGGAGTTCCCGAATGGGGCTCCGCCCTGGCCTTGCGCGAGATGGAGAGTAGACCTTTCCCTTTGGGTCTGCAGGACCCATGCGATAGGGGGTTTCCCCGCCTGAATGCATGTCCGCAGGGCGTTCTGCCGATACGGTATCCAGCCCGGGCCTGCGCAGCGGTCCTTTTCGGTTGCCCTCGGCGTGTTCCCGGGTACACTCCTAGGTTCGTTCAGTGTGGAGGATCAGACCATGACGCTCATGATCAGCGTCTCGGGTGTGCGGGGCATCATCGGCGAAGGTCTTACCCCGCAGCTTGCCTGCGACTTCGGATGCGCGTTCGGCACCTATCTTCGCGGCGGGCGGGTGGTCCTGGGCAGGGATACGCGCCCCAGCGGACCGATGGTGACCGCCGGCGTCACGGCCGGGTTGAACGCGTGCGGCTGCGACGTGCTCGATTTGGGCGTCGTCAGCACGCCCGGCGTCTCACTGATGACGCGTCATCTCGGCGCGGCGGGCGGCGTCGTGATTACCGCGAGCCACAATCCGCAGGCCTGGAACGGTATCAAGTTCCTTTCGGGCAACGGGTGGGCGTATCCGCCGGAGATCGCCACCCGCATTCGAGAGATTTTCGAATCCAAGGAGTTTCTCCTCACCGACGCCATCGGTGCCGGCTGCGTCATCAAGCAACCCGGGACCCACGAGCAGCACATCGAGGCCGTCATGCGGCACATCGACGTCGAGCGGATCCGACAGCAGCAGTTTCGGGTTGTGCTGGACAGCATCAACGGCGCCGGCGGCAACGGCGGCCACAAGCTCCTTCGACGGCTCGGGTGCGAGCTGCATCACATCAACGCCGAGCCGAACGGCCTGTTTGTGCATTCCCCCGAGCCGATCGCCGAGAACCTGCACGGCCTGGCCGAGGCGGTTCAAGAACAAGGCGCCCAGATCGGCTTTGCCCAGGATCCCGACGCCGACCGGCTCGCGCTGGTCGACGAGAACGGCACCTACATCGGCGAGGAATACACGCTGGCCCTCTCGGCCAAGAACGTGCTCGCTTCGCGCCCGGGACCGCTGGCCGCCAACCTGTCCACCTCCCGAATGATCGACGAGCTGGCACGGGAGGCCGGCAATCAGGTGGTCCATCGCACGCCCGTGGGCGAGGCCAACGTCGCCCGGGCCGTCGTAGGGAATCAGTGCGTCCTCGGCGGCGAGGGCAACGGCGGCGTGATCGACCCGCGGATCGTACCGGTGCGCGACAGCTTCACCGCCATGGGGCTGATCCTGGATCTCATGGCCACCAGCGGCAAGTCGCTGAGCCGGCTCGTGAGCGAGATCCCGCAATTCACCATGATCAAGCAGAAGTTCCCGTGCAGCCGCGAGAAGATCAACGAGGTGTTGGCGGAAGTCGCCCGCAGCTTCGCCGATCAGCGCATCAACGACGCCGACGGGATTCGCATCGATTGGCCCGAGGGGTGGGTCCACGTCCGCGGCAGCAACACCGAGCCGATCATCCGGATCATCGCCGAGGCCGGAGACAAGCCCTCCGCCGAGGATCTCATCGGCCGCGTCCGCGCGATCGCCGACAAGGTGCTGTAGGTCGCGCAGTCGGCAGCGCACGTTCCGAATCGACGCAAGCGATCTCCCCGAGGTCTGCCGTCAGTACCCCAGCGCCAGGCCGTCCTTGCGAGGCTCCGAGCCGCCGCGGAGCACGCCGCGCTCCCAGTCGATGCGAATGCCCTGATAGCCCCCGTAGCTCGTGCCCCGGTCGCTGACGCGATGTCCCTTCTCGCGGAGGCCCTCGGCGACGGCCTCGGGGATGCCCCTCTCCAAGTGCACGGTCCCGCCGCGGGTCATGCGGAACCCCGTGGGGGTCGATGAGCCGTTGTGCCGGCAGCGCTGGACGACGCCGGCCTCCTGGACGTTCATCCCGAAATCGAGCATGTTGCACAGCACCTGCGTCTGCCCCTGCGGCTGCATGTCGCCCCCCATCACGCCGAAGCTCATCCACGGTCGGCCACCCTTGGTCACCATGGCGGGGATGATCGTGTGGAACGGACGCTTGTGCGGCTCGAGGCGATTGAGGTGGTCTTCCTTGAGGGCGAAGAGGCAACCGCGGTTCTGCATCATGAAGCCGAGATCACCGGCGGCGATCTTCGAGCCCCAGCCGTAGTAGATGCTCTGGATGAGGGAGACGGCGTTGCGGTCCGCGTCGACAACGGTGAGGTACACGGTGTCGCCGCGGACGATCTTCCTCGGATCGACGGGATCGATCTCCTTGGCCGCGCTGGCCAGATCGATCCGGGCACGCTGCTTGTCGCCGAACTCCTTGGAGATCAGCTCACGAACGGGCAGGTCGGCGAAGTCCGGGTCCGCGTAGAACCGTGCACGGTTCTCAAAGGCGAGCTTCTTGGCCTCGATGAATCGATGCAGGTGTTCGACGCTGTTGTGGCCGAGCGTGCCCAGATCGTATCCCGCAAGGATGTTGAGGATCTCGAGCACGGCGATGCCCTGGCCGTTGGGCGGCAGTTCCCATACCTCATAGCCGCGATACGTGGTGCTCACGGGGTCCACCCAGGTGGAGGTATGGTCCTGGAAGTCCTTCATCGCGAACAGGCCGCCCTTGGCCTTGCTGAGGGCGACGATCTTCCGCGCGATCGCGCCGCGATAGAACGCATCGCGTCCCTTTCGAGCGATCAGGCCATAGGTCTTGGCCAGTTGGGGATTGCGGAAGGTCTCGCCCGCCCGCGGGGCGTGTCCGCCGGGCGCGTAGGTTTGCCGGGCGTTCTCGTCGTCGAATCGCTCGGCCTCCCGCCATCCGC
>CAZKCX010000053.1:0-17090 GCA_964550865.1 uncultured Planctomycetales bacterium | reverse complement strand
GAGATGAAGGCCAACGTCGACCCGTTCGAGCAGCAGGCTCCCCAACACCCCGGCAACCGCCGTCGCGATCAGATGGACCTGGTACCGCCGGCCGAAGAAGCGACCGCGAACGCTCTCCGGGATGAGCTCCGCCATCCACGACCAGAACGCCGAGGACGTAAACGCCGTCAGACTCACACAGAGGACGTTTGCGAGCAACACCAACACGACCAGCTTCGGTCGCAGCTCCGCCCGTGCCGAAAGGAAGGCCGCGACCGCGACGAGGAACAGGAACATCCGCCCCGCCACCATCAGCACGACCCACATGGGTCGGCGTCGCATGAGGCGGTTGAAGACGTACGCGCCGGGAAGCGCAAAGACGATCGCCCCGATCCACAGGGTGACGTTCAGGCCCACCAGGGTTCGGGAGGCCCCGAGCTGCTCGCGCATGAACACCGTCCCGATCATGTGGATCGGGCTCATGACGGCCATGGTCATGCATACCAGCGTGCCCCCCATCACGTTCAGGAGCATCCCGCGACGCAGGCGCAATGGCCCGATGGGACGGCCCTCGGTATCGACAGGGTGATGAAGCGCCAACGCAGGAACTCCCGGGCGTTGCTGCCGCCGCACGACGACAAAAACACGTAGTATGCCTGCCGGGCTTGGGGTGGTTCAACAGCTTTTGCGGAGTTTCCGCTGCTTTTCTTCTGCTATCGGCTGATGACGAAGATCGCGACATCGGCATGGCGATTGGCGTCGCCGGTCACCTCACGCCCCTCCTCCGTGTCCAAGGCGATCCGGCGATGAACCCGGATGGCCTTATCCTCACAGAAGTCCTCGAAGTCTGCGATCGACAGAAAGCGGATATCCGGCGTGGTGTACCACGTATAGCCCGCCGCGCTATCGGGTCTCGGCGCACGCCCCTCCCGCTGAAGACGTTCCCGGTGCCGCTCGTAAGCGATGTTCGGAAAGCTCACGATGCACTGCCGCCCTACACGCAGCATCTCCCGGATGACACCCTCGACGTCCCGAATCGCCTGCAGCGCCTGCGACAGCACGACGCAGTCGAATTGGAGATCCTTAAACGGGGCGAGCCCCTCGTTCAGGTCCGCCTGGATCACACTGAGTCCCCGCTTGACGCAATGGATGATGGAGCCCTCGTCCAACTCCACGCCCATAACCGGGTAGTTCCCCTTGCGCTGGAGACGACTGAGCAGCTCCCCGTTGCCACAGCCCAGGTCCAGGACGCTGGCGGATGGCGGGATCAACTCCATCGTCCGCTCGTAGTCCAACCGATGCGGTGCGAAGAGACCCGTGTCCTGCACGTCGTCCCCGGTGGCCTTCGGCTCGGGCTTCGCCGACGGCCGACCGCTCAGATCATCCACGAAGGCGCGAATCAGCTCGCCGTAGCTTTCCAGGTCGTCGTCCAGCAGGAAGGCGTCGTGACCGCAACGACTTTGGACATTGCAGTACGATACGGGCTTGTTCGTGGCAAGGAGTGCGTTGACCAAATCTTGTGATTGATCGGGTGTGAACAGCCAGTCGCTCGAGAAGCTCACGACCAGCCACCGGCACGGCGCCCGCTCCAACGCGGCGGCCAGCTCTCCCGAAGTCTTCCCGAGATCGAAGAGGTCCATCGCCAAGGAGAGCGAAAGGTAGCTGTTCGCGTCGAACCGCTCCACGAATTTCGCCCCCTGATAGCCGAGGTAGGATCCGACCGAGAAGAGATTCTCGAAGCTCGTCTGGATATGTCGGGGCGCCAGTCGATCCTCCTCGAACTTCGCCCCCATGGCCTCCCGCGAAAGATACGTGATGTGACCGATCATTCGGGCAATGGCGAGCCCGACCGCCGGCCCCGATTCCTCGGACAGATCGTAGTACTGCCCGTCTCGGTACTTCGGGTCTCGCAGAATGGCATTCCGCGCCACGATGTCGAACGCCAACGCCTGGGCGGTCAACCGCGCCGAGCTCGCGATCAGCACCGCACCCCACACACGTTCCGGATACATCGTGGCCCAGGCAAGCACCTGGTGCCCCCCCATCGAGCCGCCGACCACCGCCAGCAACGTATCGATCCCCAGGTGTTCCAGCAGCCTGTGCTGCACGTTTACCATGTCGCCAATCGTAATGCGGGGGAAGTCGGGGCCATACGGCCTGCCCGTCTGGGGATTGATGCTGTTAGGCCCCGTGGTGCCGCGGCAGCCGCCCAAGACGTTCGGGCAGATCACGAAGTACCGATCCGTATCGATCGGCCTACCCGGGCCGACCACGCGATCCCACCAGCCGGGCGCGTCCTTCGCGTCGTGGGCGGCGACATGAGAGTCTCCACTGATCGCGTGGCAGATCCACACGGCGTTGTCTCGTGCCGCATTCAGCCGGCCGTATGTCTCGTACAAGACCGTGACCTCCGGCAGCGACCCGCCCAGCTCGAGCTCGATGGGCCCCTCCAGCGTGACCCGCTCCGCGTGGGGTAGGTCTACTGCGCCACGAACGCTGTCACTGCTGGCGAAGAACGCCTCGTCCGCCATCCTGAGCACCTTCCGGCAAACGTAGCAAGGGAATCGCGAACACCTCTCGCGAGGGGAACTATCATACGATCAGCAGGACTGTGCCGCCATGAGCGCCTGGTCCAGATCGGCCTTGATGTCGACCACGTCCTCGATCCCCACGCTCAGACGGATGTACTCCGGACTGACCCCCGCGTCGACTTGTTCCGCCTGGCTGAGCTGCTGATGTGTCGTCGACGCCGGGTGAATCACCAGCGTCTTGGCGTCGCCGATGTTCGCGAGGTGGCTGGCCAGCTTGACCGCGTTGATGAAGCGGATCGCCGCCTCCTTGCCGCCCTTCACCCCGAAGCCGATGATCGCTCCCGCCCCCGCGCGCAGATACTTCTTTGCGTTCCCGTGTGAGGGGTGGCTCTCGAGGCCCGGGTAGTTCACCCAATCCACCGCCGGGTGCAGGCTCAGCCATTCCGCCAGCTCCTGGGCATTCTCACAGTGGCGCGGCATACGCAGATGCAGCGTCTCCAGCCCGAGCAGGAACAAGAACGCCGCGAATGGGCTCATCGCCGCTCCCGTGTCGCGAAGCCAATGCGTCCGGGCATATACGGCGAAGGCGATGTTCCCCAGCGAAGTCAATGCATCGGTGAACACCAGCCCGTGGTACGACGGGTCCGGCCTGCAGAAGTCAGACCATCGATCCGGATCCGCCATCCAGTCGAAGCGACCTCCGTCGATCAGCGCCCCGCCGACGTGCGTCCCGTGGCCCCCGATGTACTTCGTGGTCGAGTACACGACGATGTCCGCCCCATGATCCAACGGTCGAAACGCCGCCGGCGTGAGCACGGTGTTGTCGCAGATCACCGGCACCCCGGAGCGATGCGCGATCTCCGCCACACGCTCAAAGTCCGGCACGTCGTTCTTCGGGTTCCCGATGCTCTCCAGATACACGCAACGGGTCTGATCGTCGATGAGGGGCTCGACCTCATCAGGGTTTTGCGAGTCGAAGAACCGCACCTCGATCCCGAGCTTCTTGAGCGTCTGCGTGAAGAGCGTCACCGTGCCGCCGTACAGGCTCTTGGTCGAGACCAGGTTCTCGCCGGCACGCGTCAGCGTCAGCACGGCCGCCGTAATGGCCGACATGCCGGAGGCGAACGTCAACGCGGCCACCCCCCCCTCCAACGCCGCCAGACGCTTCTCGAGCACGTCGCACGTCGGATTCATGATCCGGGAGTAGATGTTCCCGAATTCCTTCAGGGCGAACAGATCCGCCGCGTGCTCCGTGCTGTCGAAGGTATAGCTCGTGGTGGCGTAGATGGGAACCGCGCGCGCATTCGTGGCGGGGTCCGGCTCCTGCCCGGCATGCAGCGCGAGCGTTCCGAAACGGTAGGCAGGCCGCTCGTCGCTCATCTTTCGATCCCTCGCTGGTACGACTCAGGTTTCAGATGCCGGCGCCGTTCTCAAAGCCGCTCTCTCGGGCCTGGGCCTGGGTGACGACGCTCCCGGCGGGGACACTGTGCGTCAGCCACACGTTTCCGCCGATCGTCGATCCCCTCCCGATCGTGACCCGACCCAGGATGGTCGCCCCGGAGTAGATCACCACGTCGTCCTCCACGATCGGATGCCTCGGGATGCCTTTGATCGGGTTGCCGCTCTCGTCCAGCGGGAAGCTCTTCGCACCCAGCGTCACGCCCTGGTAGATGCGAACCCGATCGCCGATGACACAGGTCTCCCCGACCACGACCCCCGTCCCGTGATCGATGAAGAAGAACTCCCCGATCTCCGCGCCGGGGTGAATGTCGATCCCCGTCGTCCCGTGGGCATATTCCGTGATGATCCGCGGGATCACCGGCACCCCCAGGTGATACAGCTCGTGCGCCAGCCGGTAGTTCGTGATCGCCATCACACCGGGGTAGCAGAAGATCGCCTCGTCCGGACTCGTCGCGGCCGGATCCCCCTCGTAGGCCGCCTGCACATCCGTCGCAAGCTTATGCCGCACGTCGGACAATCGACCGATGAACTCCTTGGTCTTGGCGATGGACTGACGCTCAATGTCCGGACACCGGTGGGGATCGTCGCCGCAGGCGAAGCACAGCCCACGCTTGATCTGCTCCTGGAGCTGCCCGAACACCCGGTCCAGCTTCGAGCCCACGTAGAACCGCATGCTCTCCTCGCTGAGGTCCGACTCCCCAAAGTAACCTGGAAAGAGCACCGATCGAAGGACTTCCACGATCTCGATCAGCGAGTTTCGCGTCGGCAGCGCCCGTCGGCACTGGCCCCGCTGCTTGGCGTGCGCGAGACCCTCCGTCACCTTGCACAGGGACTCCACCACGGGTGCCAATGCCATATCGCGTGTGTCGTCGGTGTGCACGTCCGGCTCGGGGCACTCCCGGGGATTCCCACGATCGCTGGTCACGTCAGCCTCCGATCTCCTCTTCAAAGAGCCATGTGCTCAGATATCGCTCACCCGTGTCGCAGGCAAAGGTGACGATTGTCTTGCCCTCTGTCTCCGGACGCTTGGCGACCTCGACGGCGGCCCATACATTTGCCCCAGCGGAGATCCCCATCAAGATCCCCTCTTCCTTGGCCACGCGACGCGCCATCGCGCCGGCGTCCTCGTGCGTCACCGGAATGATCTCGTCGATGAGGCCCGTGTCCAGCACGCCCGGCACGAACCCCGCACCGATTCCCTGAATCTTGTGAGGCCCGGGCTCTCCCCCCGCCAGCACGGGGGAGTCCTTGGGTTCTACGGCGATCGCCTTCACGCCCGGCTTGCGCTGCTTAAGGACCTCCGCCACGCCGGTGATCGTTCCGCCCGTGCCCACACCCGCAACGATGATGTCGATGTCACCGTCAGTGTCGGTCCACAGCTCCTCGGCCGTCGTCGCCCGGTGGGCCTCCGGATTCGCGGGGTTCTCGAATTGCTGCAAGATCAAATACCGAGCGTCCGACGCCGCCAGATCCTTCGCCTTCTGAATCGCACCCGTCATGCCATCTTTCCCCGACGTCAGGACCAGCTTCGCCCCTAGCGCGGCCAGGAGCTTGCGCCGCTCCTGGCTCATCGTCTCCGGCATCGTCAGCACCAGCTTGTATCCACGGGCCGCGCAGATGAAGGCCAGTGCGATCCCCGTGTTGCCGCTCGTCGGCTCCAGCAGGATCGTGTCCTCGTTGATCTTCCCCGATCGCTCGGCCGCCTCGATCATGGACAGCCCGATCCGATCCTTGACACTCGAGCACGGATTGAAGTTCTCCAGCTTCAGCAGGACAGTTCCCGGCAGGTCGGCCGCAACCTTGCGCACCCGAACCAATGGCGTGCGCCCGACGAGTTCCGTGATATCCTCTGCGATGTTGGCCATTGGGGATTCCTCACAACGCGAACATTACTATCGGCCATGCCGTTAGATGCGCAAGTACGCCCCTTCGTTGGCAGCGAACGGCGGATTCAGGGCGTCCCCGCGACCCCGCCATCTTCGGCCGCTCGACACATGGCGCCACCGGCGAGCCTCCCCGGCCGAACGGATCCTCGAAACCAGCGCCTACCGACGCTTGCCGAGCTTGGCTACCTCTGCCTCTTCGAGCGCGCGGTCGTACAGCCGCACCTCCGCCAGGCTCCCGTTGAAGTAGTCGTGCTCGCCGAAACCGATCCGAAGCGGCTCGTCGTTGGACAGGTCAAACGCGGCCGGATCGAACGGCTCGGATCTCGCAACACATGCCCCGTCGACATAGAGCTTCAGCCGGTTGCCGTCCCGAACGGCGACCACGTGCCGCCAACCCGGCCTGAGCGAATGGTCGTGGTTGACGGCCTTCCCGGCCTCCATCGCCCACACGTGCCCGGAGGGCAACGTGCCCACGTACAGCTTGCCCCGATAGGCCGCCATCGACCACGCGCGACGGTACGTGACATCGGGGGTGTGATCGACCCGGCCGACACACGTCCAGTCGTTCTCGCCGTCAAACCGGTAGATCTGCGCCCGCGGGAGCGTCCCGGCGTAGAACTGCCCGTTGTACACGCCGACGGCCATGACCTCCTTCTCCTCGCCGAGCTGCCCCACGCTCGTCCATGTGGTCCCGCCGTCATACCGAAAGACGCTTCCGCTCGGCCACGTGCCGGTATAGAACCTCCCGCGGTAGATGAGCGTGGAATACGTTTGGGTCTCTTCGGCCTGCTTACCGCAATCGACCCACTTCGTCCCGCCGCCCCAGCGCCAGACGCCCGCGCCGCCGTTGCCCGTGCTGTAGAGGTCGCCGTTCCACGTCGCGATCGTCATGCAGCGGTTCTCTCCCGGGGTTCCGATGTACGTCCATTTGTCCCGCCCGTCGTACTCATAGACGCCCGGCGAGTACATGGGAATCGCGTAGAGCTTGCCTCGAAAGACGGCCATGGCATACACTTCGCCCGCGTCGCCGAGCTGTCCGCAATCGACCCAGCGCTTTTCGCCCTCATACCGGTACACATGACCGCCTGGTCGCATGTTCGGTGAGTCCGGCAACGCCGAGCCCCGCGCGCGATAGGCCGCCGTCCCGCAATAGAGCTTGCCCTGAAACTCACAAAGGCAGAATACCGCATTGGCCTGATCGGGGCTGCCGAGATCGAGCCACTTCGTTCCCCCCGCGTAGCGATAGACATGGCCGGTCTTGTCCTCGCCCGTCTCGAACGTGCCGGCATACAGGTCGCCCGCATACACCGCCAGCGCACAAACGAAGATATTCTCGCCGGGTCGACCGCAATCCGCGAATCGCGGCTCCGTCCCCGCGTCGATGCCGAACTCCAGATTCCGGTAGTTCGACTGGGTCGACGTGACCCCCTGGTGAATCTTGATGCTCAGGTTCAGCCCTCGACGTCGACGCCGATCGTACTTGCTCACGACGTCGCCCAGCGCGTCGTCGAGGTTCTCCTCCGTGTGCACCCAGGCGGCGATGCTGAAGTCGCGCGTCCCGAGCGCCGGCGAAACACGCGTCTTCACCTCGATCCAGTCGTCACGCCCGTCGAAGCGCGCCGCACGCCCGGCTTGGCCACCGGGTCCCTTGGCATCGAAGCTCACGCCATGAGCGATGCCGTGGAGTTCATGGCCCGAGTGGTCCCTGCAATCTCCGGCCAAGGGCCAATACCCGATCAACCCATCGTCCGCCGCCATCGTTTCGCCGGCCATCAGTGCAATCCCCAAAACCCATGCCATCGCCATCGTGAAGCGACGCATCGCGATCTCCCTCTTGTATCCCCGCACAGGTGGGCATTCTACTCGGATGGGATCGGTAGGAAAGCGCTTCCGAGCTCGAGACGGTCTGAGCCCGGGCTCAGGTGCGGGCAATGCCTCCGCGGAGACCTTCCCCTCGAGCCGGCATTGCTCCCCTGCCGCAGCCGTTCTCGGCTGGGCGGGTCACTCTCTGGCCGGTACCGACTCAGTCCTTCGGTCGCACGGCCGCATACTTCCCTGGATCGCTCGCCGAGAGCAATGTGGTGATCAGGTGCTCGCGCTTCGATCTGCCGTTGCCCTTCGTCTCGGAATTGACGCGCGAGAGCATCTCGTGCGCCTCGTCACGGTCGCCGGTGTAGTACAAGACATATGCCAAGACGATCTTCGGTCCGTGTTCCCGAGGAAAGAGCGACACCGCCGACCGCACCGCCTTCAGGTGTGCGTTGAAGTCCTCCTGACGGCCATAATCCCTGCGTGGGTCCAACGGGAGGTGGCTGAGCCGCGGCTCGAGGTGGAACGCCTCCTCCAACCAGTGTGTCGCGCGATCGTAGCGCTGCAGGGCAAAGCAGGCGTTCGCCGCGTGCAGGCGAGAGGCCGGGTCGCCGTGGTTCATGTCGGCGGCCAAGAGAAATGCCGAGCGTGCCTCCTCATAACGCCCCTCCGCGAACAACCGGACCCCCCGATTCACCATTTCCTCGTGGCCTTGAAGCAGGCGCCGCGTCCGCCGCTTGGACGTACGCCATTTGTACCAATACCGCCACTCGCGGTAATCGTCGTCGATCCACGGGCCGTCATACCCCCTCCCCGGAACACCCATGAGCGGTCCGTTCGGTCCCCACTGACGAAGGCGATACCTCCCCCCATACGCATGCGCATACGGACCCATATACGGCAGATAGGCGTACCCGCGCAAATCCCACCGATCGTACGGATGCCGGCCAGGCAGCCCGCCGTCATCGGCTGAATCGGCCTCTTGCGTCGCGGTAGAGGATGCACCGTCGGCGGGGGGTTCGACGTACCGCATATCGACGGCATACCTGACGTCGTCCGACGCGTGCGGTTCCGCCCACGCCACCCCGACACCGAAACCGGCGACGAGGCACCAAGACAACCGGATGCAACCGCTGTATTGAAGGATCGTGCCCATCGTGTCTCCTCCTCCACAAAGGTACACATGGGCGGTGGAGTACTTCAATTATGACCGGCGGCCTGCTCTCAGGCAAACGATTTCGCCGCAGCCCCGGCCGATCGGGTGCATCAAACGAATCGCTGCAGGAATGCCGTGTAGGGCGCGAACTGCCGGAGCCGCGAGATTCATCACGCGCGGTCGATCTCCGCGCAGCATGAATGCTGCGGCTCGGGCAAGGGATACGCAGCATGTGCACGGGGATGCTCGTGCAACCGAAATCGAGATGCACCCCGGCCGATCGGGTGCGGGTTGACCGCCCGAAACCCCAGGGCTAGGATGCCGCGCATGCTACAGTATCTGCCCAGCCGAGAAGAGTTTGCAGAGTTGGCCGAGCGGGGCAATACCGTCCCGGTCTACTGCCAGCTCCTCAGCGACAACCTGACCCCTGTGACGGCTTTCGCCCGGGTCTCCAGCACGTCGGACCATGCGTTCCTGCTCGAGAGCGTCGTCGGCGGAGAGAAGATCGCACGGTACAGCTTCATCGGTGCCAGCCCCTTCCTCACGTTCGAGGCCACACGAGATCGGATCACCATCGAGTCTCCCGCGGAAGGTCGCAAGGAACAACGCCAAGCCGCCGACCCGCTGGCCGTGCTCCGGGAAGTCCTCGAGCGTCACCGGGCGGTCCATCTGCCCGAGCTGCCGCGATTCAGTGGGGGGGCCGTCGGATACGCCGGCTATGACGTCGTGCGCTACTTCGAGCACCTCCCCGACGCCCCCGAGGACGACCGTCACCTGCCGGACCTGCTGTTCGGGCTGTACGACACGATGGTCCTGTTCGACCACGTCAGCAAGACGATCAAGGTCGTGGGGCTCGCCCATATCGACCGAGACGGCGTCGAAGGGGCATACGTCGACGCCTGCCGTCGGATCAGCGAGACCGTGGACCTGCTCAGTCAATCCCGGATGAGCCAGGTCGGCCAGATCGTCACGGAAGGCCAGCCGGAGCTCGCCTTCACCAGCAACTTCCGGCGCGAGGATTTCGAGCAGGCCGTCGAGGCCTGCAAGGAGTACATCCGCGCCGGCGACATCTTTCAGGTGGTCCTCTCCCAGCGGCTGAGCGTCGAGACCGACGCCGAGCCGTACAACATCTATCGCGCCCTGCGCGTCGTGAACCCCTCTCCGTTCATGTTCTACCTTAAGAGCCCCGCGTGCACGCTTGTCGGATCGAGTCCCGAGATCATGTGCCGCGTGGAAGACGGAATCGTCACCAACCGGCCGCTGGCGGGAACGCGCCGCCGCGGAAAGACCGAAGAGGAGGACAAGGCCCTGGAAGCCGACCTCCTCAGCGACGAGAAGGAGCGGGCCGAGCACATCATGCTCGTCGATCTCGGTCGAAACGACGTCGGACGCGTCGCCGAGCTCGCCTCGGTCAAGCTCAACGACGTCATGACCATCGAGCGCTACAGCCACGTCATGCACATCTGCAGCGAGGTGCAGGGCAAACTCGCCGCGGGGAAGACGGCCTTCGACGCGCTCAGCGCCGCGCTGCCCGTCGGCACCGTCAGCGGCGCGCCGAAGGTCCGTGCCATGGAGATCATCGACGAGTTCGAGCCGACGCGACGCGGACCCTACGCCGGCGCCGTCGGATACATCGATTTCGCCGGCAACATGGACACCTGCATCGCCTTGCGAACCATGGTCGTCATGGACAACCGCAAGCTCATGGACACGCCGCCCAAGCGCTACGGCGTCTTCATCCAGGTCGGCGCGGGTATCGTGGCCGACAGCGTGCCGGCCAACGAGTACGAGGAGACGCTCAACAAGTCCCGCGCCCAGCTCAAGGCCATCGAGGTCGCGGAGGGCGGCTTCCAGTAGCGATCGCCCGCATGGGCACCACGGAGGGCCCGAGGTCATGCCGGACACGGTCAAGCTTCTCCTCGATACGGACATCGGCACCGACATCGACGACGCCGTCTGCCTCACCTACCTCCTCAAGCAGCCGCGATGCGAGCTGATGGGCATCACCACCGTCGGCGGCGAGGCCGACAAGCGGGCCATGCTCGCCAGCGCCATCTGCAGGGAGGCCGGCCGCGATGACGTCCCCATCCACGTCGGCACCGCGAAACCCCTAATCGTCCCCACGCATTCTCCCCGCGCCGAGCAGGCCGAGGCACTCCAGAACTGGCCACATCGCGAGGACTTCCAGCTATGCACCGCCGTGGAGTTCCTGCGGGAGGTCATCCATGACAACCCCGGCGAGATCACGTTGCTCGCGATCGGGCCCATGACGAACCTCGGTCTCCTCTTCGCGACCGACCCGCAGATCCCGAGCTTGCTGCAGCGTCTTGTGCTGATGTGCGGCGTCTTCACGACGCAGATTCCGAATCTTCCCTACCGCGAGTGGAACGCATGGGGCGATCCCCACGCGACGGCCATCACCTACGCCGCCCCCGTCCGATCGCATCTCTCCATCGGCCTCGACGTTACCATGCAGTGCTTCCTCTCGACCGAGGAGGTCCACCAGCGATTCACCACGCCGCCGCTGAACGTCGTTCTCGATATGGCTCGTGTCTGGTTCCGTCGCGCGGATCGGATCACCTTTCACGACCCGCTGGCCGCCGCGGTCCTGTTTGAGCCCAAGCTGTGCACGTACGAACGCGGCCAGGTGGAGGTCGAACTCCTGAGCCCACCCCTTCTCGGCATGACCCGATGGCGGATGGACACCCAGGAGAAGCCGCACGACATCGCCGTCGGCGTCAATCCCAGCCGATTCTTCGAGCACTACTTCGATGTCGTGGGCTAGCCGGGTGATGATCCGCTACCGAGATGCGTCCTCGCGCCGCCTCCCTCGCGGCCTGCCGGTCCGATAATCCCTGCCGATCCCCGTCGGGCAAGACCGCGCCACATGCCTTCCTACGCGAGCCGCAGGCCCGCCCGTCCGATCTATTGAACGGAAAGACCCGATTGATCATAATCGGGGAACGGATAGGGAGGGCGTGGAGCAACACGGCATGAGCACGTACTACGGGGCGATTTGCGACGAGTTTCTGATCTCGTCGCGGTTGCATCTCAAGCTGGAACTCCCCACCGAACGCGAGACCCTGCTGCATTTCTTCGATCGTCTTCGCAGAGAGTTCCCGCAGCTGACCCGCATGCGCAAACGCAAGCACGGCGCCTTGGCGCTCGAGGAAGAGGAGGACTCGCCGACACGCATGTGGGTTCGGCTCGACCCTAAGTGCATTCGGTTCGGCGAATCGAACCCCAGCGACGTGCAGCGCCCCCGCGCCCTCGCGGCCGCCATCTTGGAGCACGCCCCCTACCACCTTAGCTTGAGCGACCTCGATGTGGATCGCCTCGAGGTCGTCTACAGCTTCGACCTCGATTACAGCGGCAACCACGACGAGCTGGTCTACGAGACCCTGATGGCCGACCATCCCCTGGCCGCGTTCCTCGGCGGCGATCGCGTCCATCACGTCATCGAATGCCAGCCGTGCCTCGGGATCGCGCTGAACCCGGAGTGCGACGATCAGGCCTACGTCGAGGTCCGAAGCCGGAGCACCACCTACGAGGCCAGTCGCGGGCAGTATGAATCGAGGCCCCTCACCGTCGGCCTCACCGTCCGCCGGTACTGGTCTACGAGCAAGGATGTGTCGCTGATCTCAGCGTACGATGAGCTGCGTTCCTCGGCCGACGCCCTGGCCGGCGAGCACGTCGTCCCCCTGCTGGTCAACCCGCTTGCCCACGCCATCGCCAGCCGACCGTAACGGCCACTCCGTCGCTCGCTCATCGCTTGTCGAAGGGGTTCTTCGCAGGACGATAGCGCCGCGTCACGTCGTTCTCCGTGGGTATGATGCCGTACAGCTCCGGCCGCCGGCGCGCGAAGACCATCGCACGCCACCCACGACGCTGCTCCGGCAGGTCGCCCGTGAAGTAGCTCGGGATGCCTCTCGTGCCGGGCTTCGGCTGATTCTCCTTGCGCCCGGCGTAGTACACCCTACGCTCCGCGAAGTCCACGTCCACAGACACCACGCCGTCCTTCTGGAAATGCGACGCGGCCATCACGTAGCCGTAGGGATCGACGATGATGGATCGCAGCCCCGGATCCGATGAGTTCCAGTGCGCGCACGCCACCCAGCAGCCGTTGTCGATCGCCCGGGCGCGAAGCATCAGCTCGTTGTTGTACCCGTCCGCCCCCCAGTGTTGCGACGGGTCCAGGATGATCTCCGCGCCCTTCAGCGCCAGAACGCGGTCGATCTCGCCCGTGTAGAGATCGCCGCAAAGATGAATGCCGATCCGCGCGAAGTCCGTGTCGTATGTGCGAATCTCTTCGAAGCCCTTCGTCCAGTAGATCGGCTCGATGAACACCACCTTCCCCTCGCGATCCCACACGAGGGCGCGGCTCACCCGATCCGCCTTGCGCAGGCCTCCGATGACGATGTAACACCGCATCGCGCGCGCCCGCTCGGCCACCATGGCCATCGCCTTTTCACCGATCTCGTTCTCCACGACGGCCGACATCTCACTGAGCAGCAGCAGGTCCGGCTTGCTCGGACGCGCCCGGTCGATCACCTCCAGCATCCTCCGCGGAATGTGATTATCCCGCCACATGTGCGCGGGATCGAAATAGCCGACCGCAATCCGGCCGGTTCGCTTCTTGTAGACGGGTCGCTTCCGTGGCGATACGTCCTCGGCGATCGGGGCAAAGGCCTTGCGGTCACCCAGGCAGTTGCAGAAGAAGATATTCTCCGATTGGTAGTACGGCTTATGGACATTCACCTTTCGCTTGTCCAGGTCCACTCTTGCGCGGGCAATGCCGTCTTCGTAGCCCGTATCGGCGATCGGTGTCCCCACACGGTTCAGGATCATGCTCCGTCCCCAAGGCGTCCCCGGCATGCCGGTCTGGTACCGATTCGCCAGGAGCGTCCTTGGATCGGCATACATCGCCGTGATCATGTGGGCGTGGCTGTCGAGGCATCGGGCCTTGAGCAACGCCGGCCATGCGGACGCATCCCGGAAACGCGCCGGATAGTGATGCCAGACCAGGATCTCCGCCCCCTTCAGCCGAAGCACGTTGTACACCTCGGGAAAGACGAAGTCGCTGGTGACCGACAGACCGATCACCCCAATGGCCGTCTTGAAGACGGGCAGTTCCTCGCCGAGGACGATGCCGTCATCGTAGGGCAGCGCGTGCGTCTGGCGATACTTGCCCAGGATGTCACCCTTCGGGCCGAGCAGCAACGCGGCATGCGCCCGCTTCCCGTCCTGCAGCTTCTCGGTCATCGCCAGGGCGACGTGCGTCCTATGGGCTCTCGCCACGGCCAGGAACTCCGCGATGTCCTTTCCCTCCTGTCCTTCCTGAAACGACAGAAAGGGCATGAAGGGCAGGACCACCAAGTCTGTCGGACGGCTGACCGCGCGCTCCAAGCTCTCCAAGGCATAGGCCTTGTCGCGCTTGTCCTCCGCATGGAGCAAACAGACCGCGGCAAGGTCCACGATCCGCTCACTCCTCGCCTGCGCCCTGAGCCCAGCCAAGGATAAGAGCACCGCGAGACACGCTGGCATGAATCGTACGCGAGCTATTGTTGTCATCGGTCCTATTCCCTCCGCGCAAGGGTCAATCAATGCGCGATTCGGTCCGATCGTATTCGGATTCCGGCCTGCGACGCCAGTCGACTCCCGCGAGGAGTGTGCCACTACCCCCTCTTCCATGCAAATTCGCTGCGGATCCGATGTCTCACCGTGCCTCAAGGGTAGCCGGCGCATGCGTTTTGGCCTGGCCCCACGCCAGATGCAGGATTCGCCTCAGCGGGCCGCAAGCCAATCGCGTAGGTACTGCTTCGGGTCGGGCGCATCATCCGCCTCGGCAAAGACGAGGACGGCCGCCGCCAGGTCGTTGCCCAGCGCCTGGTAGACGTCCTGAAAGAGTTGGAGGTCCAGATTGTAGCGCCGATGAATGAGGACATAGGCGTTGTCGATCTCAACGTTCAGCAACGCCGCGTACAGCTCGGTGTCGTTGAACCTCGGCAAGTACTCGGCCTCGTATTTGTCCTTATAGTCCTCGAAGACCTCTTCGCGCTGGGCGATCTTCTCGGCGCGCGTCAGGTCCGGATTGCTGTACACCTCATCCAGCGCGTCGTACAGCTCGCCCCAAAACGCCGCGAAGAGGTCGGCATCCGCCCATCGCTTGACCGCGATCTCCAGCAGCTCGCTATCCGCTCCGTAGCGTTCTGTCAGGTACTGCAACGTGCCCGTGTGGCCGACGAACGTCGCGATGCTCTCGTTGAAGACGCTATCGCTCGACTTGAACACGGTGTTATGCGTGAACTCGTGGATCACCAGGTCGGTCAGCTCGATGACGTCCCGCTCTAGGGCCTGGCTGAAGAGGGGATCCGCGAACCATCCTACGGTGCTGTAACCCGCCGGCGCGTAGACAAACACGTCGTACCCCGTCAGCCGAAGCAGGTCCGCGTAGAGGTCGGCCGTCTCCTTATCGAACACGCCGATATACTCGTACGCCCCGAGGAACGGAAAGGACCACGTCATCGGCTCCAGGCTGTCCTTCGGGCACGCAGAGATGTTGTACAGAACGTCGCTTCCGTCACTGTTGTAAAAGGTGCTGTATGATTCGCCCCCGTTGAGCCCCAGCTCCTCGATCGCGTACGCGCGGACATCGAGCACCCACTCGAGCTTCGCCTCGGTCCGTTCATCGAGGCCCCCGACCGCCAACACATCCTCAATCGGTTCCGCTCCCAGTAGGACGTTCAGCTCCCCTTCCGCCACGTGCGTCGCGTAGGGAAACCAGCATCCCGCGCCGACCGACGCGGCAACCACGCAAAGGACCGTCGACAGGAGACCGCGAAGTCGCGCCGACCGTGAGAATCGCAATCGAGAGGTCGTCAAGGCGAACTCCTACGCCCGGTGTGATGAGATTGCTGCGGTTCCTCGAGGTCCGCGCACCTACCCTCGAATCCGTCCTGCAACGCCCGGCCCGCCGCCTACAACTATACTTCAAAGGCGAGGAGGCAATCAACGGCACGCACTGAGTCGGCGCAGTCAGACAGCGACCTCCCACTTCGCTTCCCCCTCGCGCCCGAAGGCGCCTCGGTGAGCACTAGCCCCCGATGCTTGTCGCCCGCACGTCGACCCCCCGCTGGGCAAAGACCTCTCCCCAGACGAAGTTGATGATGTTCGAGATGTCGGTGAAATCATACATACGATCCGGCCAGAAGTCCCGGACCAGCTCCACGTGCCCGTCGAAGTAGGCGACCTCTCCGCGCTGAACGCGCATCGGCTCCGACGTGTCAGGATCGACGGGAGGCCCGGCTACCTCCGAGCCGTGGTAGCGGCCGATCTCATCCGTCAGCGGAAACCAGATCGGATCCGTACCCATCGGCCCGCCGGTGGCGTAGTCGGCATTCGGGTGATTGTCGTACAGGGCGTAGTCGCAACGCGCGACGCATCCGTTCCACCACTCGTCGATCATCATCATGAGCTTCCCGGGCGCGTGGATCTGGCTCAGCTTCATGATCGGCCCGGGCGCGCCTACCGATACCGTCAACGGCTCAGGTTCCCAGTAATCCGATTCTTCGCGCACGCTGGGAGGCAGGATCCACTTGCGGCCGAGAATGCTCCGGCTGAAGTTGAACACGTTCTGCGTCTTGCGGCTGTCCTTGATCCGCTCGAACTCCGGACATCGGTATAGGTTTTCGAAGCGGGCGTAGTCGAACAACGACCCCGTTCGGGGAACCCAGCCGTCCTTCCATGTCACTCCGGCCGTCGCGGCCAAGTCGGGCCATTGCCGTTCCTCGTAGAACCAGATGATGTCCGCATCGCCCAGGCGAATCGGCTCCCACGGCCAATCCTCCGCGAAAGCCCACTCCAAAGCCGACATCTTCGAGATGTCATAGGGCGCATTGCTCGTGTCGTCGTCGAAATCGTTCAGGTCGTCGAAGGCAAGGCTCATAAACGACGGCGTTTCGTTGTAGTCCTCAGCGTAGATGAACATGGACTTGGCGAGCTGGCCAATCCGCGTAGCACACAACGTCGTCCGGGCCTGCGCCCGGGCCTTGCTCAGTGAGGGTAGAAGAATGCTGATCAACAAGGCGATGATCGCCACCACCACCAATAGCTCGATCAGCGTAAACCCTCGACGCCCCGTCCGCTTTGAGACTACTCTGTCTGTCATGGTTCGTGTCCTGTGAATCTCTTGGGGATCCGCGCAGGGTCCAAAGGGTGACGCCTCCCTCAGAATCCAGCGACGCGGGACCTCTCCAGTGATCCGGCGCA
>CAZKCX010000052.1:0-17116 GCA_964550865.1 uncultured Planctomycetales bacterium | reverse complement strand
GCAGGCAGTGCCGAAGGCGCAGACGAGTGTGCTCGCACCCCAGGAGACGAAGACGCTCAGGTGGACGATTCGCCTGCCGCGCGCGCCCGTCGTCGATCCGATCACGATCCGGGCCGAGGGCGGAGGCTTGAATAGCGGAGTCAGGCGATTTCTCAAGACCTATCCCACCGCATGGACGGCCGCCGACCTGACCAAGCTCGAGCTGACGACGGGCGAGTGCATCCGCGGCCGGGCGGAGGGCCCGACGAATCCCTCGGAGACCGGCGCGCTGGTCCACGCGTCGCGCGAGCGCGTGGGCGAGGTCCGCATGCCGGCGATCTTCATGCATCCGCCGTATCGCACCGGCGCGGGGTACTCCTTCGCCGCCGCGTCGGTGACGTTGCCCGAGGGCAAGCCGAAGCTCGAGTTCGCGCTCGGATTTCGCGAGGGCTCGACCAGCGCGGACGGCTGTCTGTTCAAGGTGGTCGTCATCGACGGCGATGAGTCGAAGGAAGTCTTCGCCGAGCAGTACGCCACGCTCGACGCATGGGCACACCGCGAGGTGGACCTGTCCGCGTTCGCCGGCAAGCAGGCAACGATCAAGCTCATCACCGATGCGGGCCCGGCCAACAACACGACCTCCGATTGGGCGTGTTGGGGCCGGCCGCGCGTCACGCTGGGCGACGACGTCTTTGCCGTCGAGGTGCACGAGACCGAGCCGACACCCGCCTTCCTGCCCGCGCCGAGACCGCTGCAGGGCCTGCGCGCTGCGGATCTCGAGCGAATCGCCTCGGCCAAGGTCACGCTCGAGACGGCCGGCGTGAACGGCGGAGAGCACGCATCCTACGTCTACCTGAACGGCGTGAAGATCGGCCAGACGCCGACGAGCGGATCCGACACGGTCTGGGGCAGGGGCGAGATCGTCGTGTCCCAGAAGGCACTCGGCACGATCGGGCGATCGAACGAGCTCGTCATCAAGAACCCGGGCGACGACTTCATGAAGGTTCGCAAGTTCTGTCTGCACTTCACGCTCGACGACGGTCGGCAGGGGTCGTCCTGGGTCGACGTCGGTCCGTATACGAGCGCGAAGGGCTGGCCGCATGAAGAGGGCAAGGCCGTCCCGATCGGCGCGGACCTGCCCACGGTGCGGTTGATCATACCGGTGGAGTAAGCAACGGGCATGAAAGACCGAGCAGTGTGCCAGGAGGAACCTCTATCGGGGTGGCCCACGGCTTGAGCCGAGGGAGTCCATCGCTCGCGCGATGGGGACACGAATCTCCGGTCGAATTCGTGTCCCCCACCTCTGAAGAGGTGGGCCACCCAAGTCTCGCGAACTATCGAAACACCCTTGCGCGTAGCTCGTCTCGCCGACTATCCAAACACCCTTGGGCGTAGCTCAGCTCCGAACCGACTCCGCGGACTGTTGACGCGGTAGTGGTACAGGACGGTTCGCGCAGTGGCGACACAGCAGTGGCACACTAAGATCCGCGCGACACGTTTGATTCAATCGGCGAACCACCGTTCGAGCTGGATCGCGTGCCGGAGCCGCGTGAGGTACTGCTCGTGGGGGATCTCGATCACGCCGAAGCGGGCGAGGTGGGGCGTCTGGAATTGCACGTCGAGGAGGGTGAACTCCCGTTCGCGCAGCCGCTCGACCAGCTTGACCAGCGCGACCTTGCTGGCATCGGTGGCGCGGTGGAACATCGACTCGCCGAAGAACGCTCCGCCCAGCGTCACCCCATAGAGCCCGCCGACGAGCCGTCCCTCCTGCCAGGATTCGACCGTGTGTGCGAAGCCGAGCTGGTGCAACCGGCAGTACGCCTCGATGATCTCCTCGCTGATCCAGGTCTCGCCGCGCCCCTCAATGCACCCGCGGATCACGCCCTCGAAGTCCGCGTCGACGCGGGTCTCGAAGACGCCCTGGCGGCAGCGCTGGCGAAGCGTCCGCGGCACGTGGAACTGATCGAGCGGGAGGATGCCCCGGCGGTGCGGTTGATACCATCGGATCTCCCCGTCGGGGTCGGCCATCGGGAAGACGCCATGGGCATAGGCGGATAGCAAAATGTCCGGCGCCAGATCGACACGCATCACACGCGCCATCGTACTGCGCGGGGGCGTCCGGAGGAATCTCAGACCATGGGGACGATGCACCGTTCCCGGGTTCATTTTTTGCGGCGCGAGCATTTCCGCTGTGTCGTGAGGCGTTTCGTTGCCATGGCGAGGTGGACGAATCGCGATATAATGCGGGCGCGCACAACCGGGCCGTGCGCCATCCGAGGTCGGTTATGGATCTCCGAGAGAAGACCGCAGCCATCGCAACCGCGCTCAACATCGCCCTGACGGTGGTGAAGTTCTTGCTCTACGGCATGACGGGCAGCTTGGCGATCCTCGCCGAGGCTTGGCACAGCTTCGCCGACATCGGGACCAGCGGGGTGACGTTCCTTGCGGTCCGTCGCACGATTCGGTCCGAGCCCAAAGGGGGGGAGGCGGCCCCCTCGGACGACGCTGCGGAGTCGTCCGCATCGGAAGAGGAGGATGCGGCCTGGCAAGGGGAGGGCGAGTCCGGGGCCCGTTCGCGGACCTTGCCTTCGCCGGAGCAGCTTGCGGCCACCCTCATCGGTCTGGTGATCCTGGTCGCGGGACTGTCCGTGGCCTACAAGGTCGTTTCCTACGAGCCGTCCGAGATCGCCAAGCCCCTCGTCGCCGGTATTATCTTCCTGGTCTTTGCCATGGGGTCGTACTTCGTCCATCGTCTCGAGGTGGACGTGGGTCGGCAGACGGGGAGCTCCGGCCTCGTGGCCGACGGCATGCACGCCCGGGCCGACATGATCGCGAGCCTCCTCACGGGCGCGTCGCTCATCCTCTATCACATCGGGCTGAACGTGGACCGACTCATCGCGGGGTTGATCGGCATCCTCGTCCTTTCGGTGGCGATCGAGACGCTCGTCAACCTCATCGTGGGCTACGTGCGCGGGGACAAGAAGTACGTTCGGCACTACCGTAGCCACGAGTTCGTGACGGAGCTGCTCAGCCTTCGCTGGTTGGGTTCCGCGTCGACCGGCCTGGCCGACCAGATCGGCATGGGACCGCGCCTTCGCTCCGCGGGACCGCGGATCCGCCGATGGGTCGGACGGCTGGCCGTCCTTGCGGTCCTTCTCGTTTGGGGGCGGACGTGCTTCTTCAGCGTGGGAATCGCCGAAGAGGGCATCCTCGAGCGCTTCGGCAGGCCGATCCGCAAGCAGATCGAGCCGGGCCTGCATCGCAAGTGGCCTTGGCCGATCGATCGCGTGCAGCGCGTGGAGACCTCGACCGTCCAGGTCAGCCTCATCGGGAACGAGACGGATCCCAGCGCGTTCGCCCTCATCTGGACGCGGGAGCACGGCACGGAGGTTCCGTTCTTGGCCGGCGACGCGAACCTCTTCTATCCGTACCTCGTCGTCCACTGGCGGATTCGCAGCGCCTACGACGCGCTCTACCGCCAGCAGGACGCGGGCACGCTCTTGGACGCCGTCTGCCACCGGGTGGTGACCGAGCTCTCGGCGCGGCGGGAGTTCTACGACCTGGCGTGCACCTACCGCAGGCAGTTCGCCGAGGACGTACGTCTCGCCGCGCAGGAGCAGCTCGACGCGCTGAGCAGCGGGTTGGAGATCATCAGCATCAACCTCAGCGATATTCACCCGCCGGTGTTCATCGCCGACGCGTTCGAGGAGGTGGTCGTGGCGCGGTACCAGGAGACCCAGCAGATGGTCAACCGCGCGCAGGGCTATCAGAACGAGCGCGTACCGACCGCCGCCGGGCAGGGCCTGCGAAAGAAGGCGGAAGCGGACGCCTACCAGTCGCAGCAGGTCGGTCGGGCGCAGGGGCGGGCCAAGGCGTTTCAACGCCGCGTGGACGCCCTCGCCGCCGGACGCGAGATCACCTTCGACCGCCTGCACTTCGAGACGATTCGGCGATCGCTGGCCGACGTGGGAAAGGTGTTGATCGACGACGACGTCGGCAAGCCGGATGTCTGGATGGGCCTGCCCGGTCCGCTGCGTGCGAACGTCTCGCCCGAGCAGGCCGAGAAGCTCAACATCCTCAAGGAGCAAATGGACTGATGCGCCGAGGCATACTCATTCTGCTCGTCGTGATCGCGTTGGCGGTCGGCTTCGTCTCGACGGTGTTCTTCACCGTGAGCGAGCGCGAGTACGCGATCGTCACTCGTTTCGGTCGACTGACGCAGACGATCACCGAACCGGGACTGTATACGAAGTGGGGGAGCCTGACCGATCGGGTCACCCGCATCGACAAGCGGTTGGCCGTCTTTCAGACCCGTCCGATCGAGCTGCTCCTGGGAGATCAGAACCCCATCATCCTGACGTGCTATGTCTGTTGGGAGGTGGAGCGCCCCGTCAACTTCTTCCGGTCGCTGATGAACGTCGAGAACGCCAACGTGAAGCTCCGGGACATGGTCCAATCGAGCCTGGGGAGCGTCCTGAGCAACTACACCCTGCAAGACATGATCAATACGGAAGACGACGCCGTGCGCCTTTGGGAGATCGAGGCCCGCACGCAGAAGGATTTCGCGTCCAAGGCGAGCGAGAAGTACGGCATCGCCGTTCGCGATCTCGGGATCCGTCGCGTGGCGTATCCCCCCGTGGTGACCCAGGCGGTGCACAACCGGATGCGGAGCGAGCGGGAGAAGGAGGCCAAGCTCTACCGCGGCCAGGGGCGGGAGGAGGCCGCCAAGATCGAGGCGGAGACCGACAAGCAGGTCGCCGAGATCCTCGCGAACGCGAACCGGGAGGCCGAGGCCACCCGCGGCCAGGCCGACGCCGAGGTGACCAAGATCTACGCGGAGACCTACTCGAAGGACCCGGAGTTCTTCGAGTTCCTCCAATCGCTCGAGACCTACGAGGAGATCCTCGCCAAAGGGGCGACGCTCGTGCTTTCGACGAAATCGAGGCTCTTCCGCTACCTGACGCCGGAAGAAGGCCTTCACGCGCCGACGAGCCGACCGAGCCGGGAGAAGGCCGCGCGATGATCCGTGAGAGCCTCCAACACGCGCTGCGATCGAGCCGCCGCGCCCTGGGATGGGCGCTCGTATTGGCCGCCGTCGTCTATGCGCTCTCGGGGCTCTACTCCGTGGAGAACAATGAGGTGGCCGTGCATCAGCGGTTCGGCAAGGTCATCGACCCGCGCGTCCCCGCCGGGATCCACTACGCCCTGCCCTGGCCCATCGATCGTGTCGAGAAGGTCGCCGTCCAGAAGGTTCATCGTCTGGTCATCGACGACTTTCAGCCCGGCGACCGCCCCGGGACGGCCTCATCCCTGTTTCGCAATCTGACGGGGTTGGACTCGTTTTGCGTCACGGGAGACAACAACGTGGTCAACATCGGCTGTGCGATCCAGTACCTCGTGACGGACCCGGCGGCGTACCTGTTCCGGCCTATGGCCCCGGAGACGCTTCTTCGCGCGGTGGCCTGCAATAGCATGATCCACGCGCTGTCGACGATGGAGGTCGATCGGGCGCTGACGTTGAGCAGCCAGCAGATCAAGGATTACATCCAATTGGAGATGAACCGCACGCTGGAGGAGCTGGGCACGGGCCTTTCCGTCATCGCGGTGGATCTGCAGCCCGTCCGCCCGCCCCGACCGGTCCAGAGCTATTTTGATGACGTGGTCAACGCCAAGATCGATCGCAGCAAGGCCGTCGCGCAGGCCCAGGCCGACCAGAACGAGCGCCTCGCCCAAGCCCGGGTGCGGGCCATTCAGATGGTCCGGGAGGCGGAGTCCTACCGCGCCACCCAGGTGGCGGGCGCGACGGGGCGCGCGGAGCGGTTCGCCCAGCAGCTTTCCGCCTACCGCGAGGCCCCCGACCTGACGCGCCGTCGCCTTTACCTCGACGCGATGCGGACCGTGCTGGCCAAGGTACGGAGCAAGGTGGTCTCCCACGCCGACGAGGCGGGCCCGGCCGCGCACCTCCGTTTGTTCGCCCCGAAATGAGGATCCGGGCGGCGACGCCGGAGCCTGGGCGTGCCTGGGTCGTCGCTTTTGGAGCGGCAACCCCCGGCGTGATATAGTAGAGTCATGGATCTTGTCGATTCGGGCCACGGGACCTCGATGGAGGTCACAAGCACCTCCCTGCTCGACGGGCTGCTCGATCCGCACAACGATCGCATCTGGACGGAATTCTTTGAGCGATACGGCCCGATCGTTCGTGGATTCGCGCGCAAACTCCACCTACGCGAGCACGAGGCCGACGACGCCGTCCAGGATACGATGGTGACGTTCGTCACCAAGTACCGCGAGGGGGCATACGACCGCGAGAAGGGCCGGCTGCGGTCCTGGCTCTGCGGGTTGGCCTACCACAAGATCCGTCACATCCTGGACCGGCGGATGCATCGCGAGGGGCGCATCGTCAAGGCGGGCGAGGGGCAGGAGATGCTCGAGTCCATACCCGACGAAAGCCGCACCGCCGAGCTCTGGGACGCCGAATGGCGAAACGCCGTGCTTCGCCGTTGCCTGGATCACATCCGAGACGAGACCGACCCCTTGCGGCTGCGGGCGTTCGAGCTCTACGCCCTCCAGGGCTGGTCGCCCGAAGACGTGGCCGAGGAATTGGGCATCTCGAAGAACATGGTCTATCTGAGCAAATCGCGCGTGCTCGCCCGAATCGCCAAGCTCCGAGAGGAGATCGACCTGGCATGGCAGACCGGAGCGATGTAACGACATCCTGTCCCACCGATCAGCAGCTGGAGGACTACGCATGCGGCGCGCTGTCCGCCGGCGAGATGGAAGCGATCGAGCAGCACGCCGAACACTGCGACACCTGTGCGATCAAGCTGGCCAACGCCACGGCGCTGTCCCAGGTCTTGGAGGACGTCCAGCAGGCTTCGCAGGAGGACACCGTTGCCGTGACGGGGGACGACATTCCGCCGCGAGGCGCGCGCGACGAGGACGCCTTGATCGGCCGCGTCATCGGGGATTTCGAGGTCCGACGGCTCATCGGCAGCGGCGGCATGGGCGCGGTGTACGAAGCGCAGCAGATATCCCTCAAGCGCCGGGTCGCCCTGAAGGTCCTCCACCGGCCGATGGGGGACAAGACGGCCGGCGGACTTCGGTTCGGACGGGAAGCCCAGGCGGCCGCGCGCCTGCACCATACGAACATCGTGTCCGTCTTCGCCCAGGGCGAGAGCGGGGGCTACCGCTACTACGCCATGGAGATGATCCACGGCACGGGCTTGGACCAGATCATCCGCGAGATCCGGCGACAACGGGCCGAGGACGAGGCGGCGGATCGCGGCAATCGCTCCAGCCGGCGCGCGCCCAAGCCGTCGTGGTTGCGCTCGAGCGTCGATCTTCGCGGCGATTTCGATCTGCGTCGCCGGCTGGTGGAGCTGGATCGGCTCGATGCGCGCAAGCGCTTGGACCTGACGGCCCGATTGATCGCCGACGTGGCCGATGCCCTGGACTACGCCCATCGACAGCGGGTGATCCATCGCGACGTCAAGCCCGGCAACATGATCCTCTCGGCCGACGGACGGCTGAGCCTGACCGACTTCGGCCTGGCACGTGTTCTGGAACAGCCGAGCATGACAATTGCGGGCGAGTTCCTCGGCAGCCCGTTGTACATGTCGCCGGAGCAGGTGGCGTCCGGCCGTGTCTCCATCGACCACCGGACCGACATCTATTCACTGGGCGCCACGCTGTACGAGTTGCTCTGCCTCGAGCCGCCCTATCGGGGCGAGACGCGAGAGCAGGTCATCAGTCAGATCCGCGAGGGAACGCTGCGCAGGCCCAGGAGGCTCGACAAGCGCATTCCGCGCGACCTCGAGACCATTTGTCTCAAGGCCATGCGCACGGATCCCAACCATCGCTATGCCACGGCGGGCGAGATGGCGACCGATTTGCGCCGCTTCGTGCGGAGGTTCGCCGTGCGGGCCCGGCGCGTGACGCTGCTCGACCGCGGAGTGAAGTTTCTCAACCGGCACTCAATGGAGGCCGCCATGCTGACGGGGGTGGCGACGGTGATCGTCGGCGCGTCGTTGGTGGCCATCCACGAGCGTCGAAACACCCAGCTCGCGACGGAGCAATGGGAGGCGGCCGACATCAAGGCCAACGAGCTCTGGCGGCGCTGGGACGCCCTTCAGCTCGAGCGGGCGTTGGAGCGCGGATACGACGCGGCCTACGACGGCCGCTTCCGGCAGGCGCATGCGTGGTTTTCCGAAGCTGTGCGACGGGTGAAGAACGATCCCCGCCGCTTCCGCTCCCGCGATCCGTCCATCCCGTTGGCTCGGGGGGTGTCCGGCTATCTCGGTGAGATCGTCGGCGTGAATCCGGGGACATCCGGGTTTCGCGGGGACTTCGAGAGCGCCCTGGCGCTCCGACCGGAATCCAACGTCTTGTCGTTGCTGGCCGTCATCCCGAACCCCACCGGCCCGCCGGCACCCGAGTCGAAGCGTGCCGTCTTGCTGTCTCGGCGGATGGCGTCGCTGTCGGACGATGATATCGAGGAGGTGACCCGCGGTCGGGGCGGGCTGGTCTACGTCGCGCTGGCCTGGGCGGCACTCCGGGCGAAGGACTCTGATCTGGCGCTGCGCCTGATCGACGAAGCGCTGGCCAAGCGTCGCACCATCGTGATCGGATACTTCGTCCGCGCGATCATTCTCCTGTCGAAGAACGACCCGGGCTTCGTCGCGCAAGCGCAAGTTGCCTTATCGCTCCTGTCGCCACGGCAACTGACCGATCAGGCCACCTCGGCCGCCGGATTCCTGGTTCGCGCCGTTTTGATGTTCGCGCTGGGACGACCGGAGGAAGCCCTTCGCCAGAGCGAGTTGGGCAGGGAACTCCTGCGGAAGCGACGGGAAACGGTGCGCCGAGACTTCCGCGGAAGTCCGGAACCGGCCTCCCAGCCCGCGAGGCGAAGGCGATGACCGAGCTCCCCTCCCTCAATCCATCTTCGTCCGACGAGCGATGCATGCGGCAGGCCCTGACCGAGGCGGAGGCCGCGCTCGAGCACGATGACGTGCCTATCGGGGCCGTCATCGCACGGGAGGGCAAGATCATAGCGCGGGGGCACAACCAGCGCGAGTTGCTGAAGGATCCGACGGCCCACGCCGAGATGATCGCGATCACCGCCGCCGCCGAGCACGTCGGGTCCTGGCGGTTGGAGGGCTGCACGGCCTACGTCACCCTCGAGCCGTGCCCGATGTGCGCCGGGGCGTTCGTGCTCGCGCGGATCGATCGCATTGTTTTCGGCGCCTTCGACCCCAAGTCCGGGGCATGCGGCTCGCTCTATTCCCTCACCACGGACGCCCGACTCAATCATCGAATCGATACCGTCGGCGGCGTGTTGGAGCACGAATGCGGACAGCTCCTTCGCGATTTCTTCGCACGGCAGCGGGCCCTGGGAAAGAAGTGAGGGGTCTTCACCCTGAAGGCGGTGCTACAAGGGCGAACTCGAGCGCGTCCTCTTCGTAGGCCCGTTACCGCAAGGCCGAAAACCCCTGCGTCCGCCTCCGCAAGAGCACTGGATTCAGCGCGGGCCTGGCTCCGGCGGCGAAGCCGGGTCCTCGCACCGGCGGATCACCACGCGTCCGGCAAGATGGCCCGGGCATGCGGATGTCTGTTTCCCACGATGCGGGTCTTGACGCCGTACGCGGATTCTGTCCAGAATCACAGAAGGACGGGGCGGAGGTCCGTAGTGACGGCATTTCTCAGGAAGCACGACCGGCTTCTGATCTTGGCGTTGGTCTTCCGGCTTGCGTGTTCCTCCTTCGCGCACGCGGGGCCCTCGGCGACGACACAAGCGGTCGATTCCGAGGCACCCGCGTGGATGGGCAAACGGATCGCCATTCAATGGGGAGGTCTCTCTGTCGCTGAGGCGTTGCGAGACCTGGCGACCCGTTTCGGGCGCCCGATCTGGACGTCGGACGCCGCCCGTCGCCACGCGCTGCGAACTCCCGTGCGACTGGAGGCGCGACACCTCTCGGGGTTCGGCGCCCTGAGCACACTCTGTGAGATCGCAGGGCTCCAATGGACGTGGGTGGACGGGGCGGCGGCCGTCACCAAACCCGAGGAGTCCTCCGTCGCATGGCGGTTGACCGCGTTGGCCACCCAGCGCTGGGCTCGGCAAGAGCATCCGTCGTGGTTGGAAGCGCGCCTCCGCAAGCACAAGGCGGATCTCAACATGGAGGAGGTCACGCTTGCGGCGGCGATGGGTCGGCTCGGTGAGGCCTATGGGATCGATGTCTACGCCCCCATGGACGTCTTGCGCTCCCAGAAGCTTATTACGTTGCGGGGCCAAGCCGTCCGCCGGGAGGCCGCGCTGGAGTCGCTTGCCCGACAGCTGGACGTCCGTCGAGCAGAGGCGTGGGGGCTGGTTTGGCTGTTGCCGAAGGATGCCCCGGGGCTTCGCACCTGGGCGCATCTCAGGGCATCATCGCGGCCGAGCAGTGCCCCCGGTCTGACGCGGGAGGCGTGGGTCTCGTTCCGGGAGGGCGCGGTCGAGGCCCGCGGCCGGTCCCATCGGATTCGTGCGGTTCGTCACTGGAACGGCGATGCGAAGGCCCCGTAGATCCGGCAAGGGGTGCGGGAATCGGATACGTCTTAACATGTTGCCAACATTGTGGTTAGTCTGCCCTATGGCCACCTTGTCGACGGGGGATTTCCCCTTGACCCGGTTTCGGCATGAACTACACTGAACGACGAGAAGGATGATCCGCGCATTGAAGGAGCAATGAGCAATGATGGAATCAGACTTCGAACAGTTTGAGTTGACCGGTTCCGCCGTCCTTGCAGACTTCGTGCCGGTCGTGTTCGCCGACAGCCTCGCTCAGGCGCAGCGTTTGAGCATGTTGCTCGAGGAATGTCGGATCCCCACATTCGTCGAGACGCAGAACGCGGACTTGATCGATCCGTCCGTCTCCCGCGGGGTTCCGGTTCTGGTGCCGTCCGAGGTGTTTGACGAGGCCAGCGAGGTCCTTGCGGCGTTGGAGGACGATGACGACGAGGACGAGTTCGAAGTCGACTACGACGACGATGAAGAGGACGACTTCGACGATGATGAGGACGATTTCGACGACGACCTCGACGACTTCGAGGATGAAGAGGACGATGATGACGATGACCTCTTCTTCGACGACGACGAGGACGACGAATACTGACAAGATGCCCCCGGGTTCCTCTCGGGGCGGCGTGCGGCGGATGGTATAATAGATAAGGACGAACGCAACATGGGCCAGGAGTACGACGGACCCGATCGTCGTCAAGGAGACCGGCGGTCGAACAAGGATCGACGGCGGTCCGTGGTCGACCGACGGAGCGGCCTGGAACGTCGCCGCGGACCGGGGCGACGGCGAAGCGATCAGCGCCGCAGTGCCGAAGAAGGCGAGATGAGCCCGGAGCAATTCGAGTTCATCATGGCCGTCGACGAGTACAAGCGACTGAACAACCGGCCGTTCCCGACATGGACGGAGGTCCTCGAGATCGTTAAGCATCTGGGATATCGAAAGGTTGCGCCGGTGGGGGAGCATATTGATCGGGTGTCCGATACGTCCTCGACGCTCCGGCCCGTCGCGGACGACGACGAGAACGAATAAACGCGAGACCTCGGCCTTGCCGATAGCACTAGCATGAGCACGCACGAACAAGCCGTCTTCCTGCTCCGGCTCGTGATCAACGTGGCCCCGGTCGCGGTCTATTTCCTGGCCCTCGGACTGGTCAACACGCAGTCTCGCCCGAAGCTCGTGAGCGGGCGAAGCGATTTCATTGCCCTGACGCTGGTGTTCGTGCCCGTTTTGGTCTGGCCCGTGCCCCTGCTGATTCGTTATGAGTTGTGGTGGGTGGTTGCCGCGGCGATGTTCGTGGGGGGCGGTGTGTTCTGGTGGCTTTTGCCCGAGGCGCACAGCAACTGGGTGGTCTACAACATCTCCGAGCGGCGGTGCCGACGGATGCTGATCGACGCGCTCGCCCGCATGGGGCTCGGCGCCTCGGAGGACGACCTGGGTATGACGGTCGACGCGCAGAACCTCCGCATCGACCTGAACGGTTTCGGCCTGCTCAACAACGTATCTGTCTACCTTCGGCCGACGGCCGGCGATCTGGACACCGCGCTCCTCGGACGACTTCGGCGCGAGTTCGACGGTCAGCTCGAAGGCCTCTCCCTCCTACCCTCTCCCACGGGTGCGTGCCTCGTCGTGCTCGGCGTCGGATTGCTGATCGTCCCGCTGTGGATGATGAGCCAGCACATGAGCGCGATCGTGGAGATCGTCAGCCGACTCTTCGCGGCCTAGCCTGCTTTCGCATCCGTCATGATGTCCGATGCAGTCCGCCCGCGATGCGCGGGTGGGGCCCGACGTGTCCCTTGCCTACAATACGGCCATGCTCCGCATCGGACCGCACGAGCTCGACTTCCCCGTGATCCAGGCCCCCCTGAGCGGCTATAGCGACCTGCCGATGCGTCGCGTCGCGCGGCTGCACGGCGCCGTCTGGACGTTCGACGAGGTCCATCTCGATCGGCTCGTCGTCGAGACCGGCAAGCTCCGGCGCCGCATCCTTCACGTCGCGCAAGACGATCATCCGCTCGGGGGGCAGTTGATGGGGGCCGATCCGTCGACGCTGGCGGCCGCCGCCCAGGCCATGGTCGAGGCCGGCTACGAGTGGATCGACCTGAACCTCGCCTGTCCCGTTCGCAAGGTCCTTGCGCGAGGGCGGGGCGGCGCGCTCCTGGGAGATCCCGGCAAGGCCGTTGAGATCATGCGCGCGGTCCGCCGGGCCGTCGCGGCGTCCGTGCCCGTAACGGCCAAGCTCCGCGCGGGGTGGGACGAATCCGCCGAGAGTCGCGACAGCGTATGGGCGATCCTCGACGGGGCGTTCGAGACGGGTCTTGATGGGGTCATCGTTCATCCGCGGACGGTCCGGCAGCGGTACATCGGCACGAGCGATTGGACGTTGTTGGCGCGGATCAAGCGACACGTGGGCGACCGGGTCGTGCTCGGCAGCGGGGATCTCTTCACGGCCGAGGACGTGCTTCGGATGATGGAGCAGACGGGCGTCGACGGCGTGACGCTCGCCCGCGGGTGCATCGGCAATCCGTGGCTCTTCGCCGCGTGCCGCGCCGCCCTGGCGGGAACGCCTCTCCCCCCTCCGCCGGACGTCCGCGAGCAGGGCGAGACGATCCGACGTCACCTGGAGTGGTCGGTGGGCCATTACGGCGAGCGGCGCGCCTGCCGGATCATGAGGAAGTTCGGCCTCAAGTACGCCGAGCTGCATCCGTATGCGAAAGAGGTTCGCGAGGCGATCCTTCGCGTCAAGAACGCGGAACAGTGGCGGGCCGTTCTGGACGAATGGTACGGCCCTACGCGAGACTGAACGTCGTTCGCCTTGTTGTTTCCGGTTGACGACCGGTCGACGCGTTCAGGTGTGCCCGTGTCCTCTTGTTGATCTGCCGACGTCTCGACGTGTTGGCTTGCGTACGCCACGCCGTATTCACGCGTGCCAGCCCAGGCGAGGGATCGACGTGTCCCGGGCTCCCGATCCCTATGGCCTCAGACCCCGGACCCGTAGACCCGAGTGCGGCGTTTCACGAATCGTGCGACTATGGACACGACCGCACACGCCACTCTCGCTGCCCGAGCCGCCGGATTCATCCGGCGCGGCCGCGGGGCATCAATGCCGCGGCTCGGCCAGCGAGTCTCGATACTTCTGAAATGCAATAGTAGACCCCTGCTGTTCCGAACCCCCGAGCCCTGAGCCCTGCTGTTCACCTTCGCCGGCTCGGGTGCCAGAACGTCAGGTCGTCGACGCTCAGCCCGGCGTGCTCGAGCAGGCGGAGGTGATAGCGGGTCTGGCCGATCTCGTCGAGACGGTGGGCGTCCGTGCAGAAGGTGACCTTCGCGCCGACGCGGACGGCCTCTTTCAGCAAGGGCACATCCGTATCGACGACGTAATGGGCGTTGATCTCGAGGGCGACGTCGTTGTCGCGGGCCAGCGCGACCACCATGGGGATCAGCTCCTCCGGTACCTCGCGGATCTGACCGGCCAGCCACCGCATGGGGTGTCCGAGCACGTCGATGCCGGCGCGGACGAGCGCCTTCGTGTGGCGCACCCACTCGTCCAAGATCATCCTCCGTGTGCTACCGTGGTGCCAATCTTCCTCCAACGAATGGATGCTTCCGACGATCACGTCCAGGCGGTCGCCCAGGTCCGGATCGACCGTAAGGCGTCCGTCACACATCATCTCGGCCTCGACGCCCGTGAGCAGACCCCGGTCGCGATAGGCGTCGACCTCGTCGAGATGTCGAAGCAAACGACGGTTCCCCCATTCGCGCTGCTCGTCGAACATGCGCGGGTCGGACATGAACTGCCACTGCCAGGCCGTCGCCTCCGGAAAGTAGATGGCGAAGCCGTGGTTGGTGATCGCGACGCATTTCAGCTCGTCGTCGCGTTCGATCGCCTCGACGTACCGTTCGGGGGTGACGTCGCCGTCGCAGCAGTAACTCAGGTTGGTGTGCGCGTGGTAGTCGTGGAATTCCATGGTGTCACGCAGTTCGGCCTTGGACTATTGGAGCGATTCTTCAGGGCAAGATCAATTCGAGCCGGAGAACACCCGGAGCGTTATAGGTCGCGCCCAATCCGTGGCAGGTCTTCTCTGACGTCGTTCGCACACCATCGGGGTAGGCTACGTCGTCAGCTCCGGCATGGCCCGCAAGGTGGGGTGGTCCAGAACACGGCGGACCTGGGACCAGGCCTCGACGGCGCGGTCCCGGTTCAGATTCGGCAGGAATCCCAAGTCGAGGTAGATCTTGAGCGCGACCGTGCGTCCCGAGGAGGTGTTGAGGATCGCCCGCTCGTGCTCTTGCGCCAATCGCTTCAAGACGACAGACAGCATCGGCTTGGACAGGCCGCGGCCCTGGGACTCCGGACGGATCGCCACCCAATGCACCAGGCCGGTGATCTGGCCGCCGAGGTCCGGATCCGGGTGAAACCAGGCTGTGGCCGTCCCGACCTCCCACCCGTCCGGATCCACCAGGAAGCGCATACGATCGTCGAGCTTGTCCATGTGGTCGTCGAACTCTTCCTCGAACCGTCCCGGTCGGATCTCCAGGAATCGCTCCGATGCGCGGACGATTTCCTCCCAGAGCGGGCCGTCGCCCTCGCGGTAGAGGCGTAGGGAGTAGCCGGGAGGCAGGGCCAGGTCCGGCAGGTCCACCAGGTTCGGCCGGAACATGCTGATATCGATGTTCTCGGGTTCGTGCTCGAGTCGTGCGTTCATCGCACTTCGGTCCCCTCGCGTGGTTTGGGGGAATCGATCATCCCCAGACGATCAGGCCCGGGGCATAGCGGTTCGGCAGATCGGCGTTCTTGGGTACGATGCGGACGGCGTAGCCGTAGCGACCGGAGGCCCTACACGGGATCGCGCCCATATAGCGAAACGTGCCGTCCATCGAGGTCTCGCCCTGGCACTCCATCTCCTCACTCCAGCCGTCGATGATCTCCCCGTGCGTTCCGAGCGCCCCGTGGTAGAGTTCGACGGCCACCTCGTCCGGATTGATGGGGCCGAGATGGACACGGGCTTGGACCTCAAGGGAGTCACCGACGGCGAGTTCCTCGCCCTCGTTGGCCTGCACGCTCATGATACGGACCTGCGGCCAGCGACGCGTCATCTCCTCTTTCCAGTCGGCGAGTTGCTTGGCGCCGTGGAAGTCGTCTTTCGTGAGCTTCTCCCAGCGTTGGCCCGCCGAGATGTAGTACTGACCGGTGTACTCCACGAGCATCCGATTGGTGTTGAACACCGGCGGGACGGTTCGCATGCTCGCCTTCATTCGTGCCAGCCACCGACGAGGCAGTCCGTCGGCCGTCCGATCGTAGAACAAAGGGATGATCTCCTTCTCGAGCAGGTCGTACAGCCCCTCCGCCTCGACGTGGTCCTGGTAGGCCTGATCGGGATAGGTGCGGCCGTCGCCGATGGCCCACCCGTTCTCGGCGTCGTAGGCCTCGGGCCACCACCCGTCCATGGTCGAGAAGTTGATCCCGCCGTTCGGGGGCACCTTCATGCCGCTCGTGCCGCTGGCCTCGTGGAGCGGCGTGGGGGTGTTCAACCAGACGTCCACGCCCTGCACCAGATACCGCGCGAAGTTGATGTCGTAATCCTCGATGAAGACGATCTTTCGGCGGAACTCCGGTCGGCGGGCGATCTGGATGATCTGCTTGATCAGCTCCTTGCCGAGGTTGTCGTTGGGGTGCGCCTTGCCTGCGAAGATGATCTGCGCGGGACGATCGGGGTTGGTGAGGATGTGCTGCAACCGCTCGACGTCGCGGAAGAGCAACGTCGCCCGCTTGTACGGCGCGAAGCGTCGGGCGAAGCCGATCGTCAGCGAGTCCGGATCGAGCACCTCCTCGGCGAACTTCAGCTCCGCCGGCGGCGCGCCTCGACGTTGGTATTGCTCACGCAACTTATAGCGGGTCACCGCCACGAGCCGCTCGCGACGGCGCTCGTGCGTTCGCCACAGCTCGGCGTCGGGGATCTCGTCCACGCGCTCCCAGATGACCTTGTCGACCGGATCGTCGGCCCAGTCCGGGCCGAGGTAGCGATCGAAGAGCTGTGCCATGTCCAACGAAAGCCATGACCGCACGTGCACGCCGTTGGTGATCGCGCCGATGGGGACTTCGTTCGTCGGCACGCCGGGCCAGACGTTCTTCCACATGTCCCGACTCACGCCGCCGTGAATCTGGCTCACGCCGTTGACCCCGCCGGCCAAGCGCAGCGCGAGAATGGCCATGCAGTATGGCTCATTGTTGTTGCCCGGATCCACGCGCCCGACGCCCATGAACTCCTGTCGGCTCAGGCCCATCTTCGTGGCGTAGTGCCCGACGTAGGCGTCCACGAGGTGTGGGGCGAAGGTATCGATGCCGGCCGGCACCGGCGTGTGGGTGGTAAAGACATTGCTGCATCGGACCGCCTCGGCCGCCTCACGGAACTTCAGGCCTTTCTTGTCCATCAGCATGACGATCCGCTCGAGCGCGAGAAAGGCCGAATGCCCCTCGTTCATATGGCAGACGGACGGCTCGATGCCCAGGGTATCCAAAGCCCGCATCCCGCCGACGCCCAGGAGGACCTCCTGGCGAATGCGCATCTCCCGGTCTCCCCCGTAGA
>CAZKCX010000051.1:0-17237 GCA_964550865.1 uncultured Planctomycetales bacterium | reverse complement strand
CCCGTCGGTGGCGTACCGATCCGGATCACTGAGGAATACCGACCCGCAGCTCGGCAACCGGCGCGGGAAGTTCCGGCGTCGTGCGCGCAGGATATCGAGCATCTCGCGGCGGATCGCGTCCGGTTCGCCGCGCGCAAGCATCAGCTCCGCTTCCACGATGATCCGCCCGCTGCCCTGAAAGCCGCTCGTTCGATACGCAAAGCCGCAGGCCTCGCCGGCGATGTGCTTCAGCGCGCCGTCCGGCTCCAGGTAGCGCACCGTGCGAACCACCTGGCCGATACTCCGGCGAAGGCTCCCCCCGTTCATATGGATGAGTCCGCCGAGCGTGCCGGGGATGCCGACGGTGTGCTCGAGACCGGATAGCCCGGCCAACGACGCCTTCCGCGCCAGTCGTGCCATGGCTACGCCCGCCTGGGCGCGAACACGTGTACCCTCGATCTCGACCTGGGCAAGCGCCCGGCCGACCGCGACGACGACGCCGCGAAACCCCGCGTCGTCGAAGAGCAGGTTCGACCCGTCACCGATCAGGATGTGCGGAAGCGGAGACCGCCGCAACAGGGAAATCAGCCGCTGGAGCTGCTCAACGGTTTGCGGCTCGACCCAAACGTCGGCCGGTCCGCCGATCCGCCAGGTACAATGTGCGGAAAGCGGTTCGTCGCGACGAACCGCGCCCACATCGCAACGCCGCAAACGGAGAAATCCCCCTTCATCGTGAGTGTGCGGTCTGCTCGAGATCCGCGCCATGAAGCATCCCTGCCTCGCTCGCCGAACGTTCCCCTCATCGGCCACGCGCGGTGCAACGCATGAGCGCAAGGCTCACCGCTTCCGCGTCTTGAACCAGCGGAGCACCAGGTCCTGCGTGGGCAGGTCGTTGCCGAGCGGGCGGTCGATGAAGCCGATGTCCTGCCCGAGAATCACCCGCCGAACCAGGTTCTCCCGTGGCTGGTCCTTCGCCTTGAGGCCCGGCCTGGTCACGGCCGGCAAGACGGCGATCACGTCCCACGTGGGCGCACCGAACTCCAGGCTCCAGTTCAGGACCCACGAATAGCTTCGAATGAGCTTCTCGGTATTCTCGGGCAAGGCATCGCGCGGGATGGCGACGACGACCAGGTCAGGCTTCATCGCCCGGATGCCCTTGGACCAGGCCTCCAACTCCGCAAGCGTCTTGCCCTTTGTGGACCAGGGAATCATCGTGATCTTGCTCTTGGGGTTCAGCTTGGCGAGCACGCGCGGGAGGATCTTGTCGTACGGCTCCATCGCGATCACTTTGATGGGTTTGCCCCTGGCCAGGAGCGCGAGCGTCCGCGGCACGCACGGCTCGGGCGCGCGGACGTCCGCCAACGAAACCCGCTTGCCGCCGATCACCTCCGCGATCATCTGGGCGAACAGCTTGTGGCCGTTCATGTTCGGGTGGATGGTCTCGCTCATCAGGAGCTTCCACTCCCGCGAATCCTTCGCACGAAGATCCTCGTAGGCCTGCCAGCAGTCCGCCAGCGGCAGGGATAGCTCCTTGGCGACGTCTCGAACGGTCTGGGCGTAGGCCGCCAGCTTGGGCACGGGCCTCCGCGCGTCCTCCGGATAGATCGAATTGGGCGTGCAGAGGACGACCTCGGCCCCGACGCCTCGGCACAGGTCCACGATCTTGCGGAGGTTGGCGGCGAAGGCCTCCTGCGGAACACGCGTTACGTCGTTCATCCCGAACATGACGACGACGAGGTGTGGCTTCTTGGCGAGCACGTCCCTTTGGATTCGCGCGAGGGCGTTTACGGTCGTGTGGCCACTGAGCCCGGCGTTGATGATCTGAACCTTCGCCGCCGGATGGATCCGCCCCAAGGCGATCCCGAGCATCGCCGGCCACGCGCGACGGCTTCCCGTGTGGTAGTAGGCGCCCGTGATGCTGTCGCCGAAGCAGACGATGCGCACGGGCTGCTTGCCCGCCTTCAGCAAGGCGCTGGTTTTCGGGACGGGGGACGAGAAGGATGCGGCGGCTTCTGCCTCGACGAGCGCGGCGTCGCACGCGAACACGACCGTCAGAGCCCAGAAGAACACCACTCTTCTGCATGCATCATCCATGGCTATCATTTCCCAAGCTGATTCGACGAGAATCGAAAGGAACCTCTACGTGGGTGGCCCATGGCTTTGCTTGTCCTGAGCGCAGTCGAAGGAGCCGTGGGGGACGCGAATCCCCGGTCAAACTCGTGTCCCGCCTGGCAAGGCGGGCCCCCACCCTCTGAAGAGGTGAGCCACCCAACCTTTGCCAACTGTCCAGACACTCTTGCAGGTTCTGTGCCCTCTCCCACCTGCGATCGATCGACAAGACCTGGCCGCCACTCACGCCGCGATCTACGCTGTTCGCAACAACGTGTGAACAGTCGAGTAGCTTTGCGTTGTGTGGCCCAGCCGCCCTCGGCTGGGGAATGTCACCCCTCACGGCCAGGCTTGTCCACGGCGAAGCGTAGCGAAGCCTGGAGGCGGCCGTGCCACACCGTTCAGTCTTTTTTGCGGGCAGCTTAGACCACCGCGTCGCCGCCGAGCCGATCGGGCGCGGCGTCGCCCATCTCTTCGCGAAGCCGGCCGATCTCGGTCTCGAGATTCAGCGCGGCCGCCCGGAGATCGGTGCTGTGCACGATCAGGTTCATGCCCTCCTCCATCCAGCGGACCTCCTGCTTGAGGTCCTGCCAGAAGAAGTGCACGCCTGCGCCGATGCCTGCATCCCGTGCGATCTTCAGGATGGTGCGGATGGCCTCCTCGAAATCCGGATGGTCGTACTGCTCGGGTCGACCGAGGTTCACCGATAGATCGTGCGGGCCGACCAGCACGCCGTCCACGCCGTCGACGCGCACCAGCTCCGGCAGCGCCTCGATGGCCGGGACGCTCTCGATATTGATGATGGCCACATTGCCGGCGTTTCGCCTGCGAAGGTACCCCACGCACTCGTCGGAAGGTCCCTTGCCGCGCTCGAGCAGATCGGCGAGCCGCGCACCCTTCAGCGGTCGATACTTGACGGCGCCGACGAGGTCGCGGACCTGCTCGGGCTCCTCGACGTACGGAAAGATCACGCCGGCGGCCCCGCCGTCGAGGGCCATCGTCGCCAGGAACGGGTTGGGCTCGGGCACGCGAACGATCGGCGCGAGCCCCACGCCCGCGTAGGCCTGGCACATCCACGCCACACGCTCGCGGTCAAGGGCAATGTGCTCGGTATCGATGAAGACGAAGTCCAGCGGCAGACCCGTGATCACGCCCGGCCACTTCGTCGACGGGGCCGAGATCAGCGTCCCGTAGACCCGGCGGCCTGCGTGCAATGCCTCCCGCACTTGCTGTCCGTTCATCGCGTCCTCCGTTCGACACGAGAGGGTATGGTCCTCGCATCATGCCGAACGGTCAAGACGCAGGCCGAACCCGGCCGTCCTCCCAGAGCCGAAGCCCTACGTGAATCTCCCTCCAGTTCGTGCCACCCGTCACACGCCTCCGGGGCTAAGCAAGTCACGACGCCTCACAGGAATCGTTCCCGCGATCGGAAGTTGGACGCGATCGCTTCGTAAAGGTGAGGATGCGCCGCCGTAGCGAGAGCACCAGCGCGCCCAGTCCGCCCAAGAGGCCCGCGCCGACAAGGCTTCCACCGCAACCCGACTGCCCGCAGAACGGGCACGTCGAGGCAGGTCCGATGATGGCCAACAGTCCAACCCACCAGCCGACGAACTGCACGAAGGGCCAGGCAAGCCGCGATCGCCAAGTTGCCGGACCGGCCTGTTCCCGAGAAACAGACGTTCGGACTTCATTCGGACGGCTAGGTCGCACGGCATCTCCTTCGCCCAGTCAAGAACCCGCAGGCCCCCAGCGTCAGCAGTGCCATCGGCAGGATCTCGCCCACGCCGCTACCGCACTTGAACTTGGCCTCTACGTGCTGATCCGCCTCCATGACCAGGGCGATGGAGAGGTTGGCGTCTTCGGTCGCATGGTTCGCATCCCCCGGGAAGTTCGGATCGTAGATGACCCACTTGTTGAACGCTTCGCCCTCATGGGGCACAGCCGTAAGCGTCACGGGAAGGCCTTCCGGATAGGCGGGCGGATCATTGGGTTCGTGGTTGGGATCGAAGTGTGCGCCGCCCACGATCCGCAACGGGGGTTCGGGGTCGAATATGATGTCCCCGTTTTCGGCCTTGGAAACCGCCAGGTCCAGCGAATAGTAGTTCGGCTCGGCACCGTAGTGTACTACCCACGGCAACGAAGGCGCATAGCCTCCGGCGTTCGGGTCGTTGGGATCGAAGAAATCGTCGTAGTACCGAAGCATCACATAGCGCGCTCGGTTGGGCTCGTCGGCGACGAGGAACCGCATGTGAAAGTGGAAGTCCGTGTACGTGCTCGTGCAGACGGCATCGCCGTCGTTCAGAAGGATCGGGGAGACGCCTTCGTAAATGGACATGTCCGGCGACGCGTAGATCCGCTGGAGCATAATGCGGTAGTCGACGTTCGGCGTGCCCGGGAACTGGTAGTTCGGATCGTCGATGTAGCCGGGGCCCGGTTCGGTCCGGTTGTAGCTACCCATGATCGTCTGGATCCACTCATAGTAGGACTGGGCGTAAGGATTCGGATTGCTGCCGTAGTCCTGGTTCCAGTGCCTGTACACCTGCCAGTTATCGCTGATCATGCGCCCGTCGTGTTGACCGACGCGGAAGTGATCGAGCGGACAGTCCGCATGGACCCGCGCAACAAAACTCGTTATCAGAATAGACGTCAATAGAATGCATGGGGTTCGCATCGTTTCTTCCTCACTCGCAATTCCCCGTAGGGGGACGTCCTCGTTTACCAGGGCATGTCCATTCCCAAGTGCCACCATTCGGGGGCGTGCTTGGGGTGCCAAAGGTTCACCTCGTTCGGCTCCCAGGTCTCAAGGAGCTTCATGGGTTCGACATGACTGTCGACGAACAGGTAGTTCGATTTGCCCGAGTGACGGTCATGGTCGACGTCGTTGTTCGGATCTGCTCCCCAGCCGTAGTTCTCCGGGTGGACGTGGATGGAACCCGCGACCTCCTCCGGAGTCTCCAGAACCCATATGACATAGGCGGGGTTGGCGACCTTGCTCAGGCCGTTGTAGTTGGGATCATCCAGCAGCCCGTTCGTGGCGAAACTGGACCAGCGCAACTCGTCGGCACGCTCGACGTCGCACGGATCCCTCCAATTCAGGAAATTCTTGCTGCGGTCGCAAGGACACCGGTACAGGAGCTTGGCCTTGGCATACGGCAACAACGAGTTCAGCCACCAGGACTCCTCCGGACTATCCGCAAATGGACAGTCGCTGGGCGGAATCTGCTCGTTGTAGTCCATCCCGTACAGCTGCAGGGCAATCCCCATTTGATGCAGATTGCTCAGGCAGACGGTGGCCTTGGCCCGTTCACGGGCGCTCTGCAATGAAGGCACCAGGATTCCAATCAGCAGTGCGATGATCGCCACGACCACGAGCAGCTCAATCAAAGTGAAGCAGCGTTGTCTCATGGTAAGACTCCTCGTCTTCGCGGCTTCTTTCTCCATCGTCTTTGGCGAACGAACGGGGGTCGGGCCCTGCCCCGGTGGACAAGGCCCGAACCACCGAATCGTCCTGCCCGCACAGGGCGTTTCACCTTCGGCGACGCATCGAGACGGCGAGCCCTCCTACGGCGAGGAGCATCGCCGTGACCGGCTCCGGAACCGTGACGAACGTCATCGTATAGTCGTCGCTGGTCTCGTAGCCCGCCGTGCCCACGTCGTGGGCCCTGAACGTGGCGTCAAACGTCTCACCTTCTACCGCCGTGGGGCCCACGGCGAAGAGCATGTGTACGTGGAACCCCCACGCACCCAGCGTTCCGTTCTCGTTGTGCTTGTCATCCATCCAGAGGTGCGGGAACGTGAGTGTGTCGCCGTCGCTCGTGAGGATCGGCGCAAGCGTGCCCTCGTCGAGCGTGTAGAAACCCGTGTCAAAAGCCACGCGCTCCAGGGCGATCTGCCAGTCGGGCGTGGTATTCGGATCGGCCCCTCCAAGCTGCCAGTTGCCGTGCGGCGGATGCCCCGAATGCCAGCATTCCAGATCCTCGCACACGTACCATCCGTCGAGGAGCCCTCCGTCCTGTTTGACCAGCTTGAGGGGCTCACCCCACTCAGGCCATCCGGGCGTGCCCGGCATGGCGAAAAACCACAGTTTGTTGTCGTCGGCCGTGTCCCAGGTCCCGTCCTGGTTTCGCCCGACATGGGTATGGGCGTGGGCAAATGCCATTTCGCTCACGCCGACAATCGCCAACAATGCAACGCTGATACGAAGCTTCCTCACAGCATCTCTCCTCTCTACGTGCCTTCGGCACGCTGGATATCATCCGAATGTGGGTACGCCTCCCGCGCAGCGGGAAGACAAAGCGCCCTGCAGCGTGACGTCCTTGGATCAACGGCGCCCGCACCCGAGGTCCGAAGCCGCCACGGAACTCACACGAAGTCGGGTCGGCCTCTCATCGCGCTGCGAGGCCACAAAGTCCTAACGACACGACTGCTGTCTCGACCCGAGGTCGAAACAGACCTTTGGCTTTCTCTTAGGCAAGTCTGAGACTTGGGAAATCAGGCGAGGTCGAGCGGCGGCGCCCTTGGGCTGATGGAATCCCGCAGACACGTTCCGACGGGTCGGGACGTTGGTTCCGGCAGATCAGGAAGAACCAAATCGGCGAGTAGGCACGGCCCCGGCGCCGAGTCGAAGATCGCGACTCGAGACAGCGCCAGCGCCTGGCAGATCGGGCAATGCCGCGAATCGTGTTTCTTCGGGGCGTCGGCGGGATCATGCGACTCACTCGTAGGGCAGGCACAGTCGGTGGAGCACTCCTCCACACGCAGATGCAACGCATGAAGGGCCCCCGTGCTCACACAGAGAAATGCAAGCAGGAATGTGCTATCAAGGATCGCGCGCATCCAAGCACGCATCGGAGTCTGCTCCCATCCGGCTGCTCGTTTCTTTATATCGGACGCGCAGCGGCGAGTCAATGCAAATCCCCTGGATCCGAATTCGGCTTCCTCCGCAAGGAAATAGGGCGCAGAACTATGCGCCCGCTCAGCAACTCGAGGTCACCCGGGGATCTCGTACGGTTCGTCCGATTACCTATCCGGCTCAGGTGCTATTGGGATCGACGCTGCCTTTCCATCTTCTCGACGGCCTCGCGGATCTTGGCCTTCCGCCAGGCGTTCAGCTCGGGAGAGAGATCGGACTCGCGGATGAAGAATTGGAAGCGATACGCCCCGCTCTCGTCGGGCACGGTGACCTGCCCCACGATCGGATCGTCCGAGCGGATGACGGTAGCCACCTGGGTCGCGGCCGCCTTGCTCGTCTTGGTGTGCTTGATGATCAGCTCGTCGGGCGTGACCTCGTAGGCCAGGCCCGTCGCGCCGCTGATGAGCTCCAACGCCGTCCCGATCGTGGAGTCCCGCATCATCAGGTTGAAGTTCTGCTGCGTCTGGACCGGCAAGCCCTTCAGCACGCCCGGCTCGAGCCGCAAGTTGAGCGCCGCCTGTTCGGCCAGATCCCGCAGCACGTCCGCGAGGGCGGCGTGGTTGTACTTCAGCGTGATGGGCCGGTCCAGAAACCGCTGCACCTGCTCGGTCTCGGGGAGCACGACGATCCAGTTGTCCCACGGATACCACGTCCAGCCGAGGCTGCCGCAGGCCGCCTCCAACACCTCGGCCAGCGTCCCGCGGCCGATGCGCTTGGCCTCCTCAAGTAGCTGGGCCTTGGGATCCCCGCTCGAACGGATGTTGAAGTTCAGCGGCAGCTTGGCCATCGCCTCGGCGGAATAGGGCGTGGTCAGGAGCTGATGGAGCTGTCGTAATTCACTCCAGGTCGCGCGACGGCAAATCCGACGCAACGGCTCGACGGGAACGATCTCCACGTCCTTCTCGCGGACGTGCAGCTTCATGCCAAGGTGCGTGAGCATCTGGCTCAGGCCCTCGCGAAGCGAGACGCCTTTGATCGTCGCACTGACGGTCGTGCGATCGCCGTAGGGCAGAAGCTCTACCGCGTTCGGCCGGATGGTCAGCTTCACGCCCGTCTTCTCACCGATGAGCTTGAAGGCGGAAGACAGCGGCTGCTTCTCGATCGTGAAATCGACCTGCTGATCGAGGGCCTGCTCGATGAGATCCCGCATGCCCTGCCCGAGGCCCGTCATCTTGCCGCTCTGCGCGAGCGCGGCGCCTGCCGCGATCAGGACAAGGGCCCCGACCGTCGATGCAATCCTCAACGGAGGGCGCTTCGACAAAGGATCCCACACCGCGACAGAAGGACATCCCCAATGGGTGGCCCATGGCTTCAGCCGTGGGGGACACGAATCTCCAATCGGATTCGTGTCCCACCTGACAAGGTGGGCCCCCACCTCTGAAGAGGTGGGCCACCCAGCATCCGCTAGGCGTGCGAACATCCCTGCAAACCGCTTGGATCCGTTCATCCGCATTCCTGTCCTCTTCGTGGTTGCCGGCTGTCCCCTCAGTCTAGAAGATCATCTCACGGCGTCCAGTCGGCCTTTCGGTCTCTTCGTCGGCTCCGAACCCACCGATCGAGATGACGACACCGCTGCCGGCCCCGCCGGACGTCTGGGCAACCGACTGAATGGGCGCATCGTCGGTAAGGCCAAAGCTGACCTCGACGACGGCCTTGCTCTCGGCCGGCGGCGAAGGGGGTCCCGCCAGCGCGACCTGGACCTGCGGCGTCGTCCCACTCGGGGCCGGTGCGGCCGACTCGCCGAGCCACCACACGCCCGCGGCGATCATCAGCGACGCCGCCGCCGCCAGCGGCACGAACAGGCGAATGATCCGCGCCCCGCCGCCGGAGACCTGACGATCGGCCTCGGCGCGAACGGCCTGCGAAAGCCGTTGCTGGAATCGATCGTAATCCACGGCCGGTTCCACAGCGCCCCAGGCCTGGATCATCATCTCGAGCCGTTCGTACTGATTCCCCAGCAGGCCGAGGTTCGGATCCCGCTGGGCGTAGCCGCGTAGATGCACCACCGCCCCTTCGTCTCCGTCCAAGGCATTGCTGATGGTGTATTCCACCTCGTCCCGTACGCGCGCGGCCGTCGAGTCGGCGGCACGGTCGTCATCGACGCCGATCGGCCGTTGGCCCCACGCCCCCAGCAGATCGTTCAGACGCTTCATGCGCTCAAACTCGGCTCGGGCGGCGGCATTCTCCGCCAGGTATCCATCAAGCCGTACGGTCTCCTCGGGCGACAGATCGCCGTCCACGGCCCGGCTCATCAGGAATTCGAGTTGTTCCTTGTCGATGTCCACGGCATTGCGTCCTACGTTGTCGCGTGCGGCTTGGGCCGTCGCGCGCACCTCTGTACATCATCGCCCTTCCAGCCGCGCGCCGGCGCTACAGATAATCGGCCAGCTTCTCCTTTAGCTTCTTGCGTGCCTGAAACACGTGCCACTTGACGGCCTCCACACTGCAATCGAGCACCTCGGCCACGTCCTTCTGCGCCATCCCCTCAATCGAGAAGAGCACGAGCGCCAGCCGCTGCTTCTCGGGCAGCTCGTTGATGGCCTCGGTGATGGCCTTGCCCAACTCCGAGGCCAGCGCTTCGTCCGGTGGCATGCCGGCGGCGGCCATCCAGTCACTGCCCATCCCTTCATCGCCGCCGGGCGTCAGGCAGTCGTCCACGGGGATCGGACTGCTCGGCCGACGGGATCGTCGAAAATTCAGCGACAGGTTGCTGACGGTTCGCATGAGCCAAGGACCGAACCGCTCCGGGTCCTGGAGCGTGTCCAGCTTCCGGAAGGCTCGGAGGAAGGCCTCCTGGCAAACCTCCAGGGCGTCATGACTGTTGCCCAGCAGCTTGAACGACACCGACACCGCCCTGCGCTGATACCGGCCGATCAGCTCATCGAAGCCGGTTGTGTCGCCGTCTAGCGTCCGGCGGACCAACTCGGCATCGACGAACCGCTCGTCCGTTTTCTGGCTGCTGGCCTGCATCTTGTCAGACACGCGCTCCACGTTGAGGTTAGTACGTCAGCACAAGATGACCGGAAATGCCTCCAACCTGACCCGATTGCCGACCGTGATGGACGGCACCTGTCGCCGGGAACCCTCGCCCCTCGCCTATGCATGCCATCGGCAGGCAGAGGAAATCCCTGCACCGGGAATCCGAAACCGCGGCTGCTCCGGGTCGCCGCTGACTCCGTCCGAGAGTATACCGGATTCCGGGATCTGAATCCGCAGCGAGGTGTGCGGTTTCCTCCCTCGGCGGACGTCCACTGCCGGTGCGTCCCGGCTACGCTTCGTCAGACACGCGACCGTACAGCAGAGACGCGACCGTCCATCAGCAACGCGACCGTGAGGGAGCGAACAGTCCGAACTCGCGCTTGCCCCGCCACGGCGTAGCCGGATCCCGAACTCCGCATCCTTCCTTCGGAACGGCTGCCTGTCCCGCGCCTACGCTGTCCCCGGGCGCTCGCTGGAACTATAATGCGAGGTTCCTGGCAATCACGAACCCCTTGGGACGCCGAAACGAGGAAGCCACCATGCGCAGCGACACCGTCAAGAAAGGAAAGGAACGAGCCCCCCACCGGAGTCTCCTCAAGGCCTGCGGTCTGACCGACGCGGACATGGACAAGCCCTTCATCGGCATCGTCAACAGCTACGTCGACGTGGTGCCCGGCCACGTGCACCTGGACAAGGTCGGCGAGTTCGTCAAACAGTGCGTCCGCGAGGCCGGCGGGACACCGCTGCTGTTCAACACGATCGGCGTCGACGACGGGATCGCCATGGGCCATACGGGCATGAAGTACTCCCTGCCCTCGCGCGAGCTCATCGCCGACTGCGTCGAGACGATGGTCGAGGCGCACTGCTTCGATGCCATCGTCTGCATCCCGAACTGCGACAAGATCATCCCCGGTATGCTGATGGCCGCCGCCCGGATCAACATCCCGACGATCTTTGTCAGCGGCGGGCCGATGGAGGCCGGCCGGACCCCCGGCGGCAAGATCGTCGACCTCATCAGCGTCTTCCAGGGCATCGGCGAGCACCAGCAAGGACAGATCAACGACGAGCAGCTCAAGGAGCTCGAGGACTACGCCTGCCCGACCTGCGGCTCGTGCAGCGGGCTGTTCACCGCCAACAGCATGAACTGCCTGTGCGAGGCGCTCGGCATCGCCCTGCCCGGCAACGGCACCATCCTGGCAACCAGCGAGGACCGACGCGAGCTCTACCAGCAGGCCGCGAAGCAGATCATGGCGCTGGTCCGTTCCGACCTGAAGGCCCGCGACGTCATGACACCGGCCGCGTTCGACAACGCGATGATCCTGGACATGGCCATGGGCGGCTCGACGAATACCGTGTTGCACCTGTTGGCGATCGCGCACGAGGCCGGCGCGACGACGTTCGACATGAAACGGATGGCGGAAATCAACGCGCAAGTGCCCAACATCTGTAAGGTCTCGCCGAGCGCGCCCTACCACATCGAGGACGTCCACGCCGCCGGCGGGATGATGACCCTCCTGGGCGAGATCCGACGCGGCAAGCCGGGGCTCATCAAAGAGGAGTGCAAGACCGTCACGGGCAAGACGCTCGGCGAGAATATCGACGCCTTCGATATCCGCTCTCGAGGGGAAAAGATCCAAACAGCGGGCCTGACCAGCGCCAAGCGCAGCGAGCTGAGTCGCGCGACCGAACGGGCCGCCGGTCCGGGAGCGCCCGTTACGGCCGTCCTCGAGGATACCTTCGATCCGTACGACTGCATCCGCACCGCCGAGACCGCGTACTCCCAGGAAGGCGGGCTGGCGATGCTCTACGGGAACCTCGCGCCGGACGGCTCCGTGGTCAAGACCGCCGGCGTCGATCCGGAGATGATGACGCACGAAGGACCGGCCGTCATCTTCGAATCGCAGGAGGACGCCTGCGAGGGCATCCTGGGCGGCAAGGTCAAGGACGGCGATGTGGTCGTGATCCGCTACGAAGGACCCAAGGGCGGACCCGGCATGCAGGAGATGCTCTCGCCGACCTCGTACATCCGCGGCATGGGGCTGAGCAAGTCGGTGGGCCTGATCACCGACGGACGCTTCAGCGGGGGAACGGCCGGCGCCTGCGTCGGACACGTGAGCCCCGAGGCCGCCGGCGGCGGCCCCATCGCCTTGCTGCAGGACGGAGACATCATTCGGATCGACATCCCGGCCGGGACGCTCACCGTCAAGCTGGACGACGCGGAGCTCGAGAAGCGACGCAAGGCGTGGACCCCACCGCCACCTCGCTTCCCGAGCGGTTGGCTCGCCAAGTATGCCGGCATGGCGACCTCCGCGGCGCAAGGAGCCGTGCTGAAGTGGGATTGACACATCGGTGTGGGGCCGCTTGCTGGGCCTGAGCCGCTACTCGACTTCACCTGCGGTGCCCACCAAGGCCTGGAAGTCATCCATCGTGCTCGTGTCGCCGCTGAGCACGAGCTCCTTGAGATACCGACCGCGGGTCATCCGTGTGGCCAGCCATCGACGCACACGAGGAATCCGCGTCTCATCCAGGGCGGCGTCGCGGAGGAAAAGGGCGCCGCAGAGCACGTCAATGGCCACGTCCACGATCTTGTTGCCGTAGAGATCCATGTAGGCCGTGCCCGGCTTGGTCTTGACGTAGCCGACAATGTCGGCGAGCACCTGTCGGCCCTCGGCCAGTTGTTGCGCGAGATCCTCGAGCGGTCCGGTCCACGTGCGGGAGTTCAGGATCTCGTCGACGTACTTGCCGGCCGTGCCGGACATCACGCCCCGAACGGCCGCGACGATCTGCAGTTGTGTCGTGCCTTCGTAGATCGGTGCGATCCGTGCGTCGCGGAAGTACCGCTCGCAGGGATAGTCCCGCATGTAGCCGCTGCCGCCGAGGACTTGAATGGCGTTGTACGCGACACGGTTGCACATCTCCGACGAGAGATACTTGCTCATCGGCGTGAGCATGCCGTTGAGCCGCTTATACGTTCGCTCCTGGTTGCGGAGCTCCTTCTTCAGGTCCTTATCGAGATCCTCGTCTTCGTGGAGCTTTCGCGCGGCCCCGTACATCATGTCCACGCAGTACGCGGTCTCGTACGTCAGGGCGCGGGAGGCATCTACCTCCATGCGCATCTCGACGAGCAGGTCGCGCACGGGCGGCATCTCCTCGATGGGCACGCCGAATTGCTTTCGCGTGCGGGCGTACTCGCGGGCCACCGCGTACGCGGCCTCGCCGATGCCCAGCCCTTGCGCGGCGATGCCGAGCCGCGCGCCGTTCATCAGCGCCATCACGTACGTGATCAGGCCGCGCTGTCGCTCGCCGATCAGCTTGGCGGGGGCGTCGTTGAACTGCAGCTCACACGTCGGCGATCCGTGGATGCCGAGCTTGTCCTCGATGCGGCGGACGGCCACCTGGGGGCCGCGCTCGACCAGCAAGAGGCTCAGGCCACGCCCGTCCGTAAGCTCCGGCTCCGTCCGCGCCAACACGAGGAGGATTTCACCGCAGCCGTTGGTGATGAACCGCTTGACGCCCTGGACGCGCCACTGGCCGTTCTCGTCCTGATAGCCGCGAACCTTGACGGCCTGTAGGTCGCTGCCGGCGTCGGGCTCGGTCAGCACCATCGCGCCGGTGACCTTGCCGGCGGCGAAGTCGGGCAGATACTCCTGCTTGATCTCCTCGCTGGCGTAGGCGTTGATCGTCTCGGCGATGCCCTGAAGACCGAAGAGGTTCATCAAGCTGGCGTCGGCGCGCGAGACGATCTCCGTGGCGATCGTATAGATGAAGTTCGGAAAGTTCAGCCCGCCGAACCGGTAGGGCAACGTGCATCCCATGAGGTCGGCCTGAGCGAGCTTCTCCATCGCGTCGGCCGTTCCCGGGGCGTAGCTCACCGTGCCGTCCTCGTTCAGCCGCGCGCCCTGCCGGTCGACGTCCTCGGCGCGAGGTTCGATGAACTCGCCGCACAGCTCGCCGAGGCTCGACAGCACGCGGCGGTAGTTGTCCATCGCATCGTCGTAGTTCCGGGGCGCGTAGTCGAAGTCGGCCGCGTACTTGTAGCCGTCTTCCATCTGCTCGACCACGCGGGAGAGGTCCGTGGAGTCGAAGCGGAAGAGCATATCCGGGTTGTCGTCGAAGAAGTTGGCCATGTCCGGCCCCTCACGTCTCGCCTATCTGGTATGGTTCTGACCTTCCTACGTCGATCAACCACCTCGCGGTTCGCCCTACGCCAACCGCAAGAAGGCTTGGACAGCTAAGCTACCATTCGACCCTCTTCAAAGCAGCTTACGCCCGGGCCTTGACGGCCTTGATCATCTTCGGGATCACGACGTTCAGATCGCCCACGATCCCGTAGTGCGCGATCTGGAAGATCGGCGCGTCCGGATCGCTGTTGATCGCGATGATCTTGGCCGACTTGTCCATGCCGGCCCGGTGCTGCACCGCCCCGCTGATCCCGCATGCGATGTACAGCGCGGGGCGCACCGTGGTGCCCGTCTGTCCCACCTGATGGTCGTGCGTAATGAACCCCGCATCGACGGCCGCACGCGATCCCGCTACGGCCCCACCGAGCGCGTTGGCCAGGTCTTGGATCAGACGGAAATTGTCCTTGCTTCCGACGCCGGCGCCGCCGGCCACGATGATTCGGGCCGCCTTGAGGTTGACCGTCTTCGGCCGGCGATGCCGCTCGACGACCTTCATCACGAGGTCGGTCTCTTCGAGTCCCGCCGACTCACGAACGACCTCGCCCCGGCGCCGCGGATCCGGCTCCTCGAGGGTCATGACGCCCTCGCGAACGGTCGCCATCTGGGGCCAACGTTGCACGTTCACGATCGTCGCGATGATGTTGCCGCCGAACGCGGGGCGAATCTGCATCAGCAGATTCTCATGGACCTTCTTTTCGCGCTTGTCCTCGTGGCTCCCGATCTCCAGATCCGTGCAGTCCGCCGTCAATCCGCAGCGACACGTGGACGCGCAACGCGGCGCCAGGTCGCGGCCCATCGGGGTCGCACCGTAGAGCAGGATCTGCGGCTTGTGCTTGTGCACGAGCTCACAAAGGACCTTGGCGTAGGAGTTGGTCTGATAGTGCTCGAGAAGTGGGTTGTCTACCAGGTACACACTGTCTGCGCCGTGCGCGATCAGCCGTTCGGCCAGAGGCTCCACGCCGGTGCCGAGCAGCGGACTGCCGACCTTCACGCCGAGGGTATCGGCCAGGCTTCGTGCCCGGCTCATCAACTCGAGCGGCACGTCGCTCAGTTGCCCGTCCTCTTGCTCGGCGAAGACCCAGACCTCGCCGTGGGGGTTCGGTTCGATCATCCAAACACCTGTTCCGGAATTCCGTCGCGGCCCGGCCTTGCGCCTAGCCGATCGTGTGGTCCTCGATCAACTCATGCACCATCGCGGTCAGGGCGGCTTCCGTTGGCTCGACCTTCCTATAGCCGCTGCCCTTGAGCACAATCGTCTGCACGCGGTTCACCCACGTCGGAGAGCCGCGAAGCCCGACCCAATCCAGATCCGCCTGCACGTCATCGAGATTGAACTGTTCGATGAGCAAGCCCGCCTCGGCGAGTTGCTTGCGACGCTTCTCGACCTCGGTCTGCTTGGCCTCGTCGGTGGCGTCCGGCATCTCCTGATCGACCTCGCGGGCGAGTTCGATGACGGCACGGGCTCGCTTGTACTTCATGAGCCGTCGCGCGGCCGGCGGTCGAGGATCGTTGGCCTCCCCCGTGACGGTCAGCAGCACGGGGAGGGGCCCTTCGAGCACCTCCCAGCCGTTTCCGACGCTGCGCCGGGCCCGGATCGTATTGTCGGTAAGCTCAACGTCGGATTCGACATAGGTAATCTGAGGGATGCCGAGCTTCTCGGCGGCCTGGGGCCCGACCTGCGCGGTATCGCCGTCGATCGCCTGCCGCCCGCAGACGACCACGTCGAACTCCCCCTGATGCTTAACCGCACACGAGAGGATCAGGCTGGTCGCGAGCGTGTCGGAGCCGGCCCCTCGACGATCCGTGACCAGGATGACCCGGTCGGCGCCCCGATACAGGGAGTCTCGCAGGATCTCGCAGGCCCCGGGCGGGCCCATCGTGATCACCGTCACGGATCCACCGTATTGGTCGCGGATCCGTAGCGACAGCTCGAGGGCGTTTAGGTCTTCCGGGTTGAAGATCGCGGGCAAAGCGGCCCGGTTGACCGTCCCGTCGTCATTCATGGCCTTGCCCGTCACGGCCTTCGTGTCGGGCACCTGCTTAGCCAGCACCACACAGCGATAGCCCATCGTCTGAGTGCTCCACCGGGTCTTGGAAACAAGCGGACAAACCAAGCCAAACACCATATCGGAGCGGTCCGGCGGCGTCAACGCCGACAGAGTCCGCCGCGCGACGATCAAGCCACATGCAGGCCGGGAATTGGCAGGTCGCCCCCCTACCTGATACACTGCTCCGCCGAATGCCCCTTACCGAACGAGGTGGTCCGGTCCGGTGATGCCCTACCCGGCTGTGTCGAGCAGGTGCTGCATCATGACAAAACCCTCCGTACCCGTCATCGACTCGTACAGGGGTCGATACCAGATCTTCGACCCGTCCGTCATCCAAACCTACGCGCTCTCCTCGCGACCGAACAAGGTGAGCCTCAACGATCTCGTCGATCCGGCCCAGGTCGCGGAAATCGAGCCTACGCTGGCGGACGAACCGCGTGCCATGGTCGAGGAAGTCGCGGGACGCGTGCTGGAGGCGCGGCGGGCGAATCAACCCGTTGTCTGGTTCACCGGGGCTCACCTGATCAAGAACGGCCTCGGGCCCCTGTTGATCGAACTGGTTCGACGGGACCTCCTGACGCTGGTGGCCACCAACGGCGCCGGCGCGATTCACGATTTCGAGCTCGCGCTGATCGGCGAGACGTCCGAGCACGTGCCCAACGCCTTGCCGGCCGGTCAGTTCGGCATGGCGTACGAATTCGCCTACTACAACGAGGCGGTCAACCTCGGTTTTGCCAAGGGGCTGGGCTACGGCGAAGCGCTGGGCCGGATGATCTGCGACGAGGCCTTTCGCAAGGAGGTGCTCGATCGCGTCGCGCGCGAGGGCTCGCCGCCGAGCTTCTCGGACCCGGAAGTGAGCGTCCTTGCCGCGACGTACGAGAAGCGCGTGCCCTTCACGGTCCATGCCTCGATCGGGACGGACGTCGTGGATCAGCACCCGGGCTTCGATGCTGCCGCCAAGGGCGGGGCCAGCGGCCGAGACTTTTTGATCTTCACGCAACACATGACGCGCTTCACCGGCGGCGGCGT
>CAZKCX010000050.1:0-17252 GCA_964550865.1 uncultured Planctomycetales bacterium | reverse complement strand
GCAAAGCCATGACCCGCAAGGAGCTAGTAACCGGAGCTAGCTAGAGATTCAGTAGCCGAAGTATCGATCGAAGCCGCGCTGCGTCGGCGTGGCGGTTTCACGTTTCCAGTTGCCGACGTGCCACTTGCCGGCCATCAGCGTGGTATAGCCCGCCTTGCGCAGCACCTCGGCCAGCGTGACGTAGTTGGGCTTACGGAGGTTGCTCGTCTGCATGTGATAGAGGCCGCTGAGCAGGGCGGCCCGTGTCTGCGTGCACTTGGCGTTGTTGTAGAAGCTCAGGAACCGCATGCCCTGCTCGGCGAGCGTGTCGAGGTGCGGCGTCTCGATCTCGCCGCCGTAGCAGCCGATGTCGCTGTAGCCCATGTCGTCGCAGAGGATCAGGACAATGTTGGGGCGTTCGGGCTGCTTGGCGGCGAGCGCCGGGGCGGCAAGAACGCAGACGGCGAGTGAAACCGCGACGGTCCGGGGAAGTTGTTGCAGGTCAAACATGAGCGTCTCCGTGGTGAGTGAAAGTTGCGACGCGTTTGTTTACCGCACGACGTTGCTCGTGCCGAGCAGCTCGTTGATCGCTCGGTTGATCACGCGGACGGTGTACTTGCCGTTGGCGAACAACTCCTTTCGCGGCACGAGCGCCTTCTTCATCGCATCGAGCACGGGTCGGGCCTGCTCGTCCATCTCGTCGAGGGCGATCGCGGCGTTCAGGCGAACCCACTGACCGCCTTCGCGGAGCTCCTTGACAAGAATGGGTAGGGCCGGCTTAGGCTTGCGCATGCAGGCCAGCCCCCGGGCGGCGGCGATGCGAACGCTGGGCGAGGCGTCCTTCAGCATCGCGGCCATGCGTGCGGCCACTTCCGCGTCCTTCGGCGCCAGGTTGCCGATGCCGATCGCGCCCCAGTAGCGGACGGCCGCGTCGGTGTCGTCCAGCGCCAGGATCAGCTTCGGCAGGGCCGCAGCGCCCTCGAGCGTGAGCGAAGCGGTGTCGCGGACGCGTCGGACCAGCGCTTCGGAACCGGGCTGGCGGAGGATGTCGTAGCGGTTGCCGAATCCTCCCTCGCGGCAAACGATCTCGGGTTCGGGGATCAGCCCCAGGTCGCGCGTCTCCAGGACCCAATCGAGATGCGCGCGGCGCATCCGCATCAGCACGTCGCGATGCTCCGGCGAATCGGCGAGGTTCTTCAGCTCGTGCGGATCGCTCCGAAGATCGTACAACTCTTCCATCGGCTTGCTCGGCGCGAAGTACCGCTCGGCCGCGGGCGGGAGCTTGCCCTGCTCGTGCATCGTGCGGAGCTCGCGCATCGTCGCGCCCTTCTCGGCCGTGTTCATGTACTGGTAGTAGGTCTTCCACGGCTCGTAGTTGCGGATGTACTTGTAGCGCTTGTCACGCACGGCCCGGATGATGTCGTAGCGCTCGTCCATCCGATCGCGCGCGGCGAAGACGTACTTCCGGGACGGCGGCAAGTTCGGCCCGAGGAACGGGCGGCCTTGCATGACCTTGGGTATCTCAAGGCCTGCCAGGTTCAGTACGGTGGGGCCGAGATCCATCAGGCTGACGAGTCGGTCGTCGACGCTGCCGTTCTTGACATCGGCGAGCGTTCGGTACTTCGGCGGGACGTGGACGATCAGCGGGACGACCATGCCCGAGTCGTAGACCCACCGCTTGGCGCGGGGCAGTCCGACGCCGTGATCGGACCAGAAGAAGACGATGGTATCGTCGGCCAGGCCCGCCCGGGCGAGCTCGTCCAGCTTCTGGCCGACCCATCGGTCCAAGGCCGTCACAACGTCGTAGTATCTGCCCCAGTCCTCGCGCGTGACGGGGGTGTCGGGGTAGTAGGGGGGCAGCGTCTCGGCGACGGCGCTCCGATCGTGCTTCTCGATGCCGCGGGTCACGCTGCGGTACTTGGTCGTGTTGGCGATGCCGGACTCGTGGCAGCCGGTGTAGTTGAAGACGGCGAAGAAGGGCTGCTCGTTGCGGGGGCGGTTCTTGTAGTGTGCCTTTCGGCTGGACTCGTCCCAGGTCTCGGGCGGGGTGTGGAACTGGTAGTCCTCCTTGCTGTTGTTGGTGCAGTAGTAGCCGGCGTTGCGGAGGTAGATCGGGAACGGCTTGACGGAATCCGGCAGCTTGGCGCGACATCGCATGTGGTGCGTGCCCAGCGTCGTCTGGTAGAGCCCGGTGATGATGCCCGACCGGCACGGCGCGCAGACGCCCGCCGTCACCGTCGCGTTGGTGAACCGCACGCCGCGTGCCGCGAGCTGATCGAGGTTCGGCGTGGTGGAGAGTGTGTTGCCATAGCAGCCGAGGAGCGGGCCGATGTCCTCACAACTCAGCCACAGGATGTTGGGGCGATCTTGCGCTTCGACGGACGTGGTTGTCGCAGCAAGGGCGATGAGGACAAGAAGGAACATATGTGTGCATCGCACGCGATCACCTCGTTTCGTTTTCGGCCGGGCTATCGGGTTTCCATCCAGGTCTGCCCGTGGCGTTCGATAGTCTGCGAATCGAAGGACTCGATGCGAACCGATACGGGGGTACGTACTTGTCCGGGCGCGCCGCGCGTTCGCCTCGGCGGCGTTGCCGTCATCCGCCCAGTTCGGTGAGGTCCTTCGGCGTATTCAGATTGACGAGCTGCCTGGCCTCGTCTCGCGGTACGGTCAGAAGCTGAACCCGCAATGGCTCGAGCGTGCGCCATATGGCCAGGCGTCGTTGTGCGATCGATTCCCGCATCGGTGCGAGGCACGTCGGCGCATAAACCCCAACGAGCGGTTCGGGTCGGCCGCGAATCGGATTCACCACAAGAGTGCAGTCGGCAGGTTGGTCATGGTGCAGGGCGATCAGGCGACGCAACAGATCCTCGCTGAGTAGGGGCATATCACATGGGAGGATGAGACAGTCCTGCGATGCCGCAAGCCGCAGGGCGGTGGCGATTCCGCCGAGGGGACCCGCCTCTACGTAATCGTCCGGGATTCGCGGCGCGTCGGGCGAGCCTTGCGCTTCGAACGACCGACCGACGACGAAGAGGCGCCGCGATACGGACCGCGCCAGGCGCATCGCCCGTTCGAGCAAGGTCTCCGATCCGATCCGAACGCCGGCCTTGTCGACGCCCATGCGCCGCCCGGCGCCGCCGGCCAGCACGGCCGCACACGCGATGCGCGATACCTTCTCCGCATGAAGGCCCTTCGCGATCACCATCTTCGGATCGGGATCGGGTCGATCTGCCGGTTCTCGGGCGTCGTTTCGCATGGTCGGACCTACGTCTTGCGTCCATCATAACGCGAAACGGGCCGACCCGCTCCTCTTTCGCACCGATTCTCATGGACCGGTGCGGAACGGAGAAGAGCGGATCGACCCGTGGGTGTGGCTAACTTCGGCGCCGCCTTCGTTTTGAGGAAGGCGGCTAGGGACCGTCCTTGTCCATCTTCGCCTTACTCTTGAGTTTGGCGTTCTCCTCCTTGAGCTTCTTGTTCTGGTCCTCGAGCTTTTCCAGTTGATCCTTCAGCTTCCGGACGTTGTCCTTGGCCTCTTTGAGTTCCTTCTCGAGCTTGTCGACCTTCGCTTGGGCGGCCTTGGCGGCTTGCTCGGCCTTCTCCTGCGCCTGCTTGTTCTTCTTGGCGGTCTCTTCCGCGGCGGCCTTGGCCTTGTTTGCCGCATCGCACGCTTGCTTGGCTTGATCCGCAGCCTTTTTGGCCTCGGCAGCGGCCTTCTTCGCGGCGGCAACCTCGCTCTCGGCCTTCTTCGCCCGAGCTTCGGCGGCGGCCTTGGCCTTCTCGGCCTCGGCCTTGGCCTTCTGTGCCTCGGCCTTGGCCTTTTCGGCCGCCGTCAGCTTCTTCTCGATTTCCTTGGTCTTGGTCTCGGCGGCGTCGAGCTTCTTCTTGCACTCGGCCTTGGCCTTGTCGAGGTCGGCGGCCAGACGCTTCATCTGCGACTTGACGCTCTCGACTTCCTTCTGCTTTTCGGCCTTCTCTTCGAGCAGTCGCGCGTTGTCCTCCTCCAGTAGCGCGATGCGCTCTTTGGCCTGATCCTGGCAGCCGGTGGTCCACAGGCCGGCAACGACCACACCCAACACGATCGTTCGCACATGGTTCGCCAGTCTCATCCCTTGCCTCCTTTCAAAGTTCCACAACCGGATCCATGCACCTGACGCGAGGTGGGGCGACCCTTTTCCATCCCCACCGCGCGAGAGCCTCCCTGTCCAGAAGACATCCTACGGGAACCAACGCAGTTGACCATGCGAAAAACGGCCTGTCAAGGATGCGTTTGAAAGCGGAGACAGAGGCCAAAGCGACCTTCCATTTGCCGAACCGAGGATTCGAAGGTCGGCGTCGCCGCCGGCGCTTTCGACCTGCGGGCTGCGATCTCAACCTTCAGGATGGAGATCCGGTTCCGGCGTTGCCCTCTCTTCCGCATGGCCCGTTGCTCGGCACGTGCCCGCACGATGCATGATGTCGGGGCGGCGTGGTCGTTACGGGAACTTGACGGGTCGGCCGCGTGCGTCGGCGCATACGAGCTCGATTTCGTTCGAGCCCAACTGGTCGTCCGCCTTCACGTGGATCGTCTTGCCCGTGCGCTGCTCCAAATCACTGATGGACCGACGGCGCCGGTTGAGCAGCTCAAATGCCACGCGCGGCCGCACCCGCACCTCGATGCGATCGACGTTTTCGCGATGGGCGGCGAGCTGGAGCAGCCGCATCGCCTCGAGGATCATCGACTCCTGCGTCTTGATCATCCCGGTCCCCCCGCAGCAGGGGCAGTCCTGGTGCATGCTTCGGGAGATGGAGGGGCGGGTGCGCTGGCGGGTCATCTCGATGATGCCGAAGCGGGACATCCGCAGGATCTTGGCCCGCTCCTTGTGACGTTTCAGCGCGTCGCGGAGCGCTCGCTCCACCTGGCGCTTGTTCTTGTCCAGCCGGAGATCGATGAAATCGCAGATGATCAGCCCGCCCAGGTCGCGGAGGCGGAGCTGGCGGGCGATCTCGTCCGCTGCCTCGAGATCCGTTCGCCGTGCCGTCTCCTCCGCGTCCGCCTGTTCGCGGTACTTTCCGCTGTTGACGTCGATGGCCACCAACGCCTCGGTGGGTTCGATGACCAGCGAGCCTCCGCTGGGCAGGGGGACGTACCGGCTGTGTAGCTTCTCGATCTCCTCCTCAATGCCGAACCGGTAGAAGAGCGGGGCGTTCTCGTCGTAGACACGGATCTTGTCGAGCGAGCGCGGCATGGCGATGGAGAGGAATTCGCGGATCTTCTCGGCGGTCGATTCGTCGTCCACGACGATGCGCTCGATGTCGCTCTCGAGCGTGTCGCGCACCGTGCGGATCGCGAGATCAGACTCCTCGTACAGCGACGCCGGGGCCTTCTCGTTCTTGATCTTCTTGGTGACCGTCTTCCACAGCCGCATGAGGTAGTTCAAGTCGCGCTGCAGCTCGCGCTTGGTGCGATTCAGGCCTGCGGTGCGGAGGATGAAGCCCATGCCCCTCGGTATGTCGAGCTGGTTCAGCATCTCCCGCATCTTGCGGCGCTCTTCGTCCTCCTCGATCTTCCGCGATACCCCCAATCGGTTCATGCCGGGCATCATGACCAAGAACCGACCGGGCACGCTGATGTAGGTGCTGAGCGTCGGCCCCTTCGTCCCGATCCCCTCCTTGGTAATCTGCACGATCACCTCCTGCCCGCGACGGAGGCAGCCTTGAATCGGGGGACGATCCTTGCGGGGGGTCTTTCGGCCGATGTCCTCCGGCTGCCCGTCGTGGTCGGGGAAGTACTGCGGCACGAGGTCGGAGATGTGCAGGAAGCCGTTCTTGTGGTTTCCGAAGTCGACGAAGGCCGCCTGAATCGAGGGTTCGACGTTGGTCACGCGCCCCTTGTAGATGTTGCCCACGTTGGATTGGGAGGAGGCGCGCTCGATGAAGAGCTCCTCGAGCCGGCCTTCCAACGTCACCGCGATCCGGCATTCCTCGCCGGGGATGACGTTGATCAGCATCTCGCGGCCCTTACCGATCTTCTCCGTGGCGACCGCCTTGACCTGCTTCTTTCCGCGGCCGCGCCGCCGTCGTTTCCCCTTGGAGTACTCGTCGGCTTCCTCCGCTCCGGGTTCGTCCGGGGCGTCCTCGGAAGCCTCGGCCTGTTCGTCGCGGGAGGCCTCTTTCTCGGCCGGTGCCTCCGGTTTCTCGCTTTTCGATTTCCTCTTTCGGGAGGAGCGAGAGCCGCGCCGGCCCCGTCGCTTCTTCTTGCGCGTGGTGTCCTCGGAGGCCTCCTGGGTCGATGACTCCTCGTCCTTCGACTCGTGGGGTTCTGCGGGGGATTCTTCAGGCGCGTCTTCGGCCCGATCCTCCTCGTTCTGCTCGACGTCGGTGCTTTTCGCGCTCTTGCGCGGCTTGCGTCGCCGGCGCTTGCGCTTGGATCGGGCGGGCTTGTCGTTGGCTTCGTGGCCGGCTTCGTCCTCCGGATGCGTGGTGGGCTCTTCGCCCGCACCGGCGGACTCGTGCTGCGGGGCTTGGCTTTCGTCCCGGCCCGCGTCTTCTTGGACGGCAGTAGCTTCTTTCGCTTGCTTTCCGTCGGCCTGGTCTTCTTCTTGATCTTTCGCGTTCCGTCGCTTGGTCGATTTCTTTCGTCCCACGTTGTCTTCCTTGCCGGTTTGTACCGGTCATGCTGTGTTCGTCGAGGCGTGCGGCGGTGGGGAGAGCCCTTCCCAGTGAACCCGAGTTCGCTGAAGGTGGGGCAGGGCGGTTTCGGGCTCGAACCCCAGGACCGTCAACAGCTCGACGGGGCGGGCCGATCCTTCGGGAGAGATGGTGACATCGGCAATCAGCGTCTGATGCGACAATGCGATCCGGCGAATCCAAGGCCGGATATCGACCGTGCGCCGGTTTCCTCGCTTGTCGGTGCGCCGCTGAACCTCGATCCGTTGAGCCTGGGTGATCTCACGAATTCGATCCTCCAGGATCGTTCGTTGCGTCAACTGCTCGAGGGGGCCGGTGTCCTCGTCGGAGAAGGTCGCGTTTCCGCGTCCCTCTTCCCGCGGGGCACCGTCCTGCTCGAGCGCCTCCAGATCGAGTTGGTAGGTCGCCTCCGTGGGTCGGGGAAGTCCCGACGGATGGATTTCCATCGCGTCACGGAGCTTCATGCCTGCCACAGCGTGCGCTTCGAGTCTCCGGAGGACCCGCTCGGGGGGCTCGGGCGGATCCAGTTCCAAAACGAGGACCTCATCCTCGCTCGCCACGGCGACGGATCGGGGCAACGGAAGCCACAGACGTGGTCTCGGGTTGAACCCTTCCGTATACCGAATCGACAGACCCGCACGCGCGACGGCGCGCTCGAAATGCCGCACCATGTCGCTATGGGCCAGGAACCGCAAGTCCCCGGCCACCGAGAAGCGGATGGCGACCCTTTGCCGCAATGTCTATCTCGTCCCTCCGATCGGCCAACAATTCCTTTGTTTCTTTCTTGCCGCGACGTCGGCCCCCCGACGCCGCTACCGTAGTTCCTTACCCGCCGGCATCAGACGTATTCCGGCAGGATCTTGAGCATCTCGTCCCGCAAGTAGTTGTAGATCTCCCGGTCGCTTTCCATCGACATCACCCTACGGGCCACCTTCTGGGATTGGGCAACGGTGATGCGCCGGATGATCTGCTTGATCTCGGGCACGTCGTTGGGTGCCATGCTGAACTTCCGCAAGCCCAGGCCGACCAGGAGCGCCGTGAACATGGGATCGCCCGCCATCTCACCGCACAAGGAGACCTCCACGTCCTTTCGGGCGGCCTTGCGAATCACGTCCCGCACGAATCGTACCACGGAAGGATCGGCCCCGGTATAGAGGCGAGCGACGCGTTCGTTCGAGCGATCGACCGCAAGGGTGTACTGAATGAGGTCGTTGGTGCCGATGCTGAAGAAGTCGACCTCCGCGGCAAGCCACCCGGCCATCGCGACCGCCGCCGGGGTTTCGATCATGATGCCGACGGGGAGGTCCTTCCGATACTCGATGCCCGCCTCGTCCAGGTCCTCCATCGCCTCGGCCAGGATCCACTTCGCCTGGCGTAGCTCCATGACCTTGGTGATGAGGGGAAACATGATGGATACGTTGCCCAGCACGGATGCGCGAAGGATCGCTCGCAGCTGTGCCTTGAAGACCTCCACGTTCGCCAGGCAGAAGCGGATGCTCCGCAGCCCCAGGAACGGATTTCGCTCGCGCTCGGGTTCGGACCCCAGGGCCTGCGAGTACTTGTCGGCCCCGAGGTCCAAGGTTCGAATGACGATCGGCTTGCCTTCGGCCGCGTTGATGGCGGAGCAGTAGGCCTCGTAGTGGTCCTCCTCGGTCGGTTGGGCGTCTCCGCGGAGGTAGAGGAACTCCGTTCGGTACAGCCCGATGCCCTGCGCGCCTCGGGCCAGACACGTCTCCACCTCGTGCGGGAACTCGATGTTGCCGAGCAGCTGAACTTGCACGCCGTCTAGGGTGACGGCCGGCAGGTCCTTCAGCTCGTCCAGCTCTTGCACGAGCTCGGTGAAGCGTTCGCCCGTCTCCTCGTATTCCGCGAGCGTCTCTTCCGTCGGTTTGACGACGACCAGGCCGCGCGTCCCGTCGATGATGATCACATCGCCACCCGAGGCGCTGGCGGTGATGTCGTTCAGCCCGACGACGGCCGGAATTCCCAAGCTCCTCGCGAGGATGGCCGTGTGCGACGTCAGCCCGCCGGCGTCCGTCACGAACCCCAGGATCTTGGAGCGATCGAGCTGCGCGGTCTGGGACGGCGTCAGGTCGTGCGCGATCACCACCACCGGTTGCGTGAGGTGTGAAAGGTCCTCCCGGGTGTGGCCGAGCAGCTGCCGGATGAGGCGTTTCTCGATGTCGTAGACGTCCTTGACCCGATCGCTGAAGACCGCCTCGTGCATGTCCAGGAACCGCCGTTGGTACTCATGCATGACCTGGCTGACGGCGTAGGCGGCGGAGTAGCCGTTCTCCTCCACGGCCTTGAGCAGTTTGTCTCGGAAGGCTTCGTTGCTGAGCACGGCCAGGTGCCAGTCGAAGATGGCGGCCGTCTCACGTCCGAGGCGTTCGGCCGTGCGTTCGCGAAGCTCATCGATCTCTTCGCGGGCGGCCTTCAGGGCCATGTCGACGTGCCCTTTCTCGTGAGGGATTTCCTTGGCCGGAACCACGCGGCGCGAGATTCGGTAGTCCTCCGCGTCGAGCACGACCGCAGGCGCGATCGCCACGCCTGGCGAAACCGGGATGCCCTTTTTTACCTCCATCGTGTTCCGTTCGTTATCCGCCCGGCGAACACCGCCGCCCGGCTCCAAACGAGAATGCCATCGGCGGAGGCCGGAAAGCGTGAGGTGCGCAGGCGGCCGATCGCCGGGATCATTCCTCGCCGAATCGATTCTCCACTAGCTGCTTCAGTGCGTCCACCGCGTCGGTGGCGTCCTTGCCCCTGGCCGTCAGAAGGATCCGCGTGCCTTGCGTAGCAGCCAGGAGCATCATCTCCATGGGGCTCTTTCCGTCCACAATCGTATCGTTGCACTGTACCTTGACGTCGGAGGCGAACTGGGCCGCGGTGTCGACGAACTGCATGACAGGTCGCGCATGCAATCCTTGGGAGTTGAGGATCGTGACCTCCTGCCGCACTTCTTCGGGTTGGTCCTGCGATTGCGGGTTATGCACGATACCGATCCCCGGCCATCGACGTCGGCTCCGCTCCGGTCCGACGGGGTTCCGCCCGGTCCAAAGCCGCGTAGGCGCGGCGATGCTACGCCATGCCGCCGTCGGCCTCTTTCACCAGGTCGACGATATCCTCTTGGTTCTCGGCCTGTCGGAGGAACCGGCGGAAATTGTCCTGCTGGAGATGGCGGAAGATTGTCTCCATCGCCTGCAGATGCTCGTCCGGCTGATCCTGCGGGCTCAGGAGCAAGACAATCGAGTATACGGGCGATCGATCCAAGGCCGCGAAATCGACGCCGGAGCTGCTCCGACCGATGGTGGCCACCATCTTCTTGACCGAAGTATGCTTGGCGTGCGGAACGGCGACACCCTTGCCGAAGCCCGTGCTCCCTTGGTTCTCCCGTTGGATCACCGCACGGACAATCGCCTCCACGTCTCCGGCCGAGATCTTGCCGGCCGCCTTCAGGCTTTCGACGAGCTCCCGGATGACTGCGTTTCGGTCCGTGCTCTCCAGCTCAGGAACAATCGCCTCTTGGACGAGAAAATCGTTTAGCTTCATAACGTACCTAGCTCGCTGATTTTTCCGACTCTCCCTCGGCCTGTTGGCCCCGGGCGCCCGGATGCTTGTGATCCCGCATCTTCTCCTTGTGCCGCTTCAACTGGCGTTCGATCTTATCGATCACCAGGTCGACCGCGGCGTACATGTCCTCACCGCGTTCCTTCGCCACGAACACGCTCTTGCGTTTGCCCTTGGCGATGATCTCCGCCTCAAACCCGTTACCCTCCCCGTCTAGAATGACCTCCACGACTCGAAGGCGGTCGTAGAACCGATCCAGCTTGCCGGCCTTCGACTCTGCGTAGCTGCGCAGTTCCGGACTCAACTCAATGTGTCGTCCAGTGACCGAAACCTGCACGATGGTTCCTCCTTGTCTTAGGACGTCCCCTGTGTCTCGTCGGAGCTCGTTTCCGACTCCGCCCCAGGGCCGGATCCCTCTTCCGGAGTCGGCTCGGCGGTCGGGGGTCCTCCGTTCGGGGCCGCCAGGGGACGGGAGCGGAAACTGCTTACGGTTGCCCCAATGCCCTCCCCCTTGCCCCGGGAGGCACCCGATGCGCCCGATTCCGGCTTGATCACGCCGCCACTGATCGTGAACCGCAGCGCCTGGTCGATCGTCGTCTTCAACATCACCACGTCCGCCCGCGGCACGACGATGACATAGCCGGTTACCGGCGTCGGACTGCTCGGTATGAAGATCGAGACCATCTCTTGGCCGGTGGCCTCCGACAGCTCTCGGAGGCCCTCCCCGGTCAACAGACCCAGCGACCACATCTCCCGCCGGGGGTATTCGACCGCCACCACCGCACTGAAGGCCACACGCTTTTCGCTCAGCAGAAAATCCGTGATCTGCTTCACGTGCGGGTACACGGCATTCACCAGCGGCACCCGCGCTTGAACCTTCTCCACCACCCCCCAAGCCGTGCGGCCGATGAAACTGGCCACGAAGAAGCCCATAAAGTATACCAGCGCAATGGCCAGGAGAAAGCCTACCAGCCCCAGCTTGTACTTGGCAAAGGCGATTCCCCACAGGGCCCGACGGTACGCGAGGGATTCGTCCCCCCGCCGCGTCGGGTCGCCTTGATGCGCCGGGTGCTGGACCAGGAGGAACTCCTGGGTCAACCACTGACCGGCGCTGTTCATCTCCCCCGTCCGCGTTCCGTATTTGAGGGTATCGATGTCCGGATCCACGGTATCCACCGTGGGGGCCCCCGCCGTCCGCGCCAAGACCTCAATGAACCCTTCCGTGATGTACTGCCCGATGTAGGCATCGACCAACTGGTAGGCCCATATAAGGATGGCAATGGTGAGCAATGTCGGCAACAAGGCGCCGACCCCGCGGAGGAAGAACTTCTTGAAGTCCTCCAGGAACCCCGAGCTGCTGTGATGATCCTCGGACTCCAAAGCGTTTCTTCCCGGTGAGCCAGAGCTCAGCGGAACATACGAATCCTCATAAACTACTACGAGAAAAGGGGCTCGGGCCTCTTACCATGGCCTTAGTCTAGTTCCGACCGCTCGCAGCGTCAACCCATTTCCCGTTCGCTTCTCGTCGGGGCACGTCAACGCGCCGGTCCGCTTCCATCGGTGGGCGGTGGAAGGTAACCACGAGGCCTTCGGTCGTCTAGGTCGGCAGGCGCGGCGACTTCTGGTATTGCGACGTGAACTGCTGCCGTTGCTCGCGGCGATTCTCGTTGAAGGCGACGAAGCCCGGGTCGGCGGTCGAGCGGCTTTCCTGGCGGAAGACCATTTCCAGAAACGCGTAGAATTTCCGGCGGAACTCGTCGAACGAGCGGACGCGGAGCGTCGATTTCAGCAAGAAGCTCGGCCGCGAGTGGTATTTCACGTAGGCCCACTTGGCCAACTCGTCGATTTCGTCGTTGGTCAGTTCGGTCCACGGGCGCGGCAGAGGCTGCTCTTCGATGTTGCCGAGGATGTACTCTCGCCAGTAGTCGTAGCCGGATTCCTTGACGAGGTCGCGCCACAGCGGGGTGAGTGGCTTGGCCGTCAGCTTGCTGAACTGCACGTACTCCAGATCCAGGGTCTTGGCGAACTTGACCAGCCGTTTGATGCTCTGTTTCGTCTCGCCCGGCACGCCGACCAGGAAGAAGCCGAGGGCCTTGATCCCGATGTCCTTGCACCAGCCGATCGTGTCGCGGATCTGCCGGACGGTAATGCCCTTGTTGACCTTGTCGAGGGTCTCCTGATCGCCCGATTCGATCCCGAAGTAGATGCGCACGCAACCGGACGTTCTCATCTTCTCGAGCAGCTCGGGGTCGACGGAGTCGATCCGCGCCCGACAGGCCCACGTGATGTCGAGCTTTTTCTCGATCATCAGGTCGAGGATGCGCTCGCTCCTCTTGCGGTGAATGAGGAACTCGTAATCGAAGATGTCGATCTCCCGGATGCCGTGCGTGTGGTAGCACTCCTCCATCTCGGCGACCACGGTCTCCGGCTCGCGCGGGTTGTAGGCGGTTCGGCCCGCCTCGCAGAAGCCGCACGATCGCGGGCATCCCTTGCTGGTGACCATGACGGTGAAGTTCTTCCGCTCCGTGGGAAACTCGGCGTAGAGCTCGTTGGGCAGGAGATGCCGGGCGGGAAAGGGATAGTCGTTGAAGTCCTCGTCTACGCCGTCGGTGACGATGATCTTTCCGTTGTCCTTGTACACCAGCCCGGGCACGTCGCCGAAGTTGCGGTTCGTCTCGAGCTCGTTCAGCAGGGCGGGAACCGTATAGAGGGCGGAGTTCACGCAGCCGAAGTCGATTTCCTCCGGCGTCACCGACTCGGTCGGGTAGACACGCAGGTTGTAGCCGCCGACCATGACGGGCACGTCGAGCCGTTCCTTGAGGTAGCGAACCCACTCCAGCGTCTCGCGGAACATATACGTCGTCATCATGAAGCCGATGATGTCCGGCTGGAATTCCCGAAGGCGGTCGTAGACGTCCTCCTTGGTGAGCTGAAGCGTCCGTGCGTCGACGAGGATCACCTCGTGTCCCGCCCGCTCCGCGATGGCCGCGACCCACGTCAAGCTCAGCGGCGGGAAGAGGCCGAAGTATCGCTGGACGATTCGGAGGTTCTCCTCGTGCAGCTTGTAGCTAAACGGATTGAAGACCAAAGCCACTCGCATGCTGGGATCCCGCGGGCTCGCCGATGGGTCTGTGGACGTGCGACGCCCGTTGTCGGACGGCAACCGCGCCGAAAGAGGGGACTCCGCTTCTTCCCCTTCTCTCTTGCGGCCTCCGGGATACCCGGAGCGACCGCGGTCGCGCAAAACCCCTTACCCGCCGACAATCTATCTTAGATCGTCCCGGACGGGAGTCAATGTGACGGTCTCCTCGCCGGATCGTTCCGCAGGGAACGTCCGGGAACGTTCGGACGCCGACACCGTATGGAGGGCCTCTTCGCCGCATCCGGTGCGTGGACGGCCCGACTCGACCAACGGGCGAAAGGCGGAAGCCGCCTGCGTCCTTTCGCGAGCCCGCTCCGTGATCGCGGTGCGGGCGGGCACCGCTTATCCGGCTCCGCCCTTGACGGCCCAGGCATCGACCTCGACCAGAATGCCGCCCCACATCTGGCACTCCACGCAGGTTCGGCAGGGCAGCGGATCGTTGAAGGAGGTACGATAGACCTCGTTGAAGGCGTCGAAGTCCTTGATGTCGGACAGGAACACGCCGACCTTGACGCAATCGTCCATGGTTGCGCCCGCGGCCTCCAGGGCGGCCTTGACGTTGTCCAACGTGACCCGGGCCTGCTCCTGAATATCCCTGCCGACGATCTTGGGGCCGTCGGGATCGAGCGGCCCTTGTCCGGAGACGATCACCCAATCGCCCGCCGTCAACGCGATCGAGTACGGTCCCTTGTAGCTCTCCCAACCCTTGGGGACGTGCGGTTGCTTCTTCGGCATGGTGCGATCTCCCTTTGCGGCGCCGCCATCGGCGCCCTAGCCGTTGGTGTGTCTCGGCGTCGGTGCGCGACGCCATCGATCAGCCCCGGTCCCGACGTCCTTCGACGAAGGGCCATCCGCGAAACTCGTCGAGGAAGGTTCCCACCGCGTCGGCGACGGTCTCGAGCAGCTTGGCACCCTTGTCGGCCGAGGCGAGCTCCGGTCGGCCCATCGCACCCGTGCCCGCCGTCGTCTGGGCCATCGTCATGGCGGCGAAGACGGTGCTGGTGGAGTGGGACGTCACGTCGAGGTAACGGCTCGGCAGTTCCGGACACCCGGCCTTCGCCCGGTCCCCGTGCACGAGATCCGGATCGAGATGCAGCATCATCGACGTCTCGTATTCGCAGGCGTGGGTGATCCGCGGGGTCTCCATTCCTGCCTCATCGTGCATCCGTTGGCCCGCCACGGTCCAGTATGTGCAGCCGACGAGGTGGATCTCTTGCTGGTTGCCCACGCGGCGTCGGACACGCACCAGCGCGTCCTGCATCGGTATGATGTTTCCGCCGTGACCGTTGAAGACGACGATTCGGCGGAACCCGCCGCGCAGCAAGCTCTCGAGCAGACCCACGAGGACGTTGATGTAGACGTCGTTGGTCACGCTCAACGTGCCGGGGAAGTCGATGTGGTGATGGCTCGATCCGAGCCAGAGCGTCGGGGCGGTTACCAGCCAGTCGGCCCGCGGTGCCTCCAGACGACGGACAAGCTCTTCGGTGATTCGCCGGTCGACCTGCAGCGGAAGGTGGTGGCCATGCTGCTCGGTGGCGGCGATCGGCAACAGAGCCACCACACGGTCGCCCTCGCACTGCTCGATCTCAGGCCAGGTCATCTCGTCAAGTTTCATGGCGTCGCTCTCGTCCGTCGGCGCGTGTCGGAAGCTCCTTCACCGACCGTTGGCTCGTGAAGGTCGGTTGTACTCTCGCCGACAAGGGGGTTCAAGTCCGTCGCGGCCGGTTCCCCCATCGCATCGCCCCGGCTCACAACTCCGGATTGAGGAGACGGCTAGTACGGCGTTTCACAAATCGTGCGACTATGGACAGGACCGCACACTACACTGTCGCTGCCCGAGCCGCGGCATTCATGCCGCGCGGCCGCGCCGGATGAATCCGGCGGTTCGACGCAGCTCACCACAAGCGGCTCGGGCACGTAGTCGCGATACTTCTGAAATGCAGCACTAGGGGCCCCCGGCGTCCAAGCGCATGGCGGCTCGCGTCGGGTTGCGGCGTCTAGCCTGCCCCGATGACCCCGGCGGCCTCGGCGAGGTCGTCGACCGTGTAGCCGGCCGAATCGTCCTGGGCGTGCGACGCCGTCGCCTGGCCGCGGATTCGAATCGTCCGGCAGCCGGCGCGTCGGCCCGCCTCGATGTCCGACGGGGAATCACCGATCATCCAACTCGCAGCGAGATCGATGTCGAGATCCCGCGCGGCACGGTGCAGCATCCCGGGGGAGGGTTTTCGATCCTGGCTGGGGCGGTTGAACGGCGGGACCGTGCCCTCCGGGTGGTAGGGACAGTAGTAGATCGCGTCCAAGCGGACATCGTGCTCCGCGAGCTGTCGCTCGAGCTCGGCATGGATCTCGGCCAATCGTGCTTCGCTCACGATTCCGCGCGCGACCGCGGACTGATTCGTTACCACCACCAGCTTGTAGCCGGCGTCCGCCAGGCGCCGTAGCGCTTCGCCCACGCCGGGCAGCAACCTGACCCCGCCGGGGTCGGACAGATAGCCGGGATCCTCGATCAGGGTGTTGTCGCGGTCGAGCAGGATCGCCTTGTGCGCCACGTATCCACCTCTCGCGGGAGCTTGAAAGGCCGGGCCGAGTCCTTTCGTTTATCGGAGTGTGCGCTCGGATCGGCCGATGTGCGCACGCACATACTCGGGGACGATGGCGTTGTCAATGGGGTGCGGAGAACCGGGGATTCGAGGGTGTGGTGACGGGACGGACGGTTGTGCCGGCCCGCAGCCGGCCTGCTCGTCCGGCGGCTAGAGCGTTTCGGGTTGATTCTGCGGCCTCTTCTCCTTCCCTCCCTTTTTGGGGACGGTCAGGACCTGGCCGCAATAGCCGCAACGAACCCTATGCCCCCGCGTCGTTTCAGGCACTTGAAGGATGCGGCGGCATTTCAGGTTGGGGCAGAGCAGCGTGACGAGCATGACAGTTCTCTCGTAGCTTCCGAGTGTGCTTCGCGTTCGCGGAAACGTGCGTCCAGGATGCGTCTGAGTTCAATCGTGGTATCGGAATCGCGCGAAGCCGACTTCAAGGAAAAAACCTCGGCCCCGTCTACGCTTCCTGGGACGAACGAGGGAAAACCATCGTTTCGTGCCGAGCCGTCCGCGCGCAAATCCTGCGCGGGATCTCGCACGGGGGGCAAGGCCGATAATCGCAGGGGTGGAAGGGGGGGCGACGGCGGCTCAGGCGGATTCCTTCTTACGATCTTCCGCGACGGAATCGAAGAGGCTCTGCTCCCCGCTGGCGACCGCCTCGGTGACGACGTATTTCCCGCGTTCCTCCTGCTCGGGCAATTCGTACATTACGTCGATCATCAGGTCCTCGAGAATGGCCCGCAGGGCGCGCGCCCCCACATCCCGCGTGAGGGCCTTCTCGGCGATCACCCGAAGGGCGTCATCCGAAAACTCGAGCTCACAGTCCTCGTACTCAAAGAACCGCTGGTACTGTTTGACGAGGGAGTTCCGCGGCTCCGTGAGGATTTGGACGAGCGCTTCGATGCCGAGCGGACCGAGGACGGTCGTGACGGGCAGCCGTCCGATCAACTCGGGGATCATCCCGAACTTGACCAGGTCATCCGGGCTCACCTGGCGCAAGATCTCCAACGTGTCGCCGGAACCGGTTTCTTCTCTGGCCTGGCTTTCGGCCTCGCTGGTAAAACCGATGTTCTTGTGCCCGAGGCGGCGCCGGATGATCTCCATCAGGCCCGTGAAGGTGCCGCCGCAAAGGAACAGGATCTGTGAGGTGTCCATCTGGATATATTGCTGTTCCGGGTGCTTCCGTCCGCCCTGAGGCGGGATGTTGGCGACGGTGCCCTCGAGCATCTTCAGCAGGGCTTGTTGCACGCCCTCGCCGCTCACGTCCCGGGTGATGCTGACGTTCTGGGTGGTCCGCCCGATCT
>CAZKCX010000049.1:0-17567 GCA_964550865.1 uncultured Planctomycetales bacterium | reverse complement strand
AACTGGAAGGTGGCCTGGGGATCGGCGGGGTCCGCGGCAGGGGGCTCGGCCACCTCGGAGCAATCGAGCAAGGGGACCAGGTCGGTCGCGGCGAGCCACATCGGCTCGTGCTGATACACGAGGAAGCGTTGATTCTCTCCGCCGCTCGGCCCGACGGAGGGATAGATCCGATGCAGCAGGTCCGACGCGGCCCGGCTCGTTGCCTTCGTCAGCCGAAGCTTCTTGCTGTTGGGCGGCGTCTTGAGCGAGCCCTCCTCGCCAATCACGTACAATTGGTAGTAGGAGCGCTGCTCGGACATCGGCGCTTCGGCAGCCGGCGAGGGCGCGGCCTCGGGACGCGGACGGGGCTTCTCCGTCTCTGATGGTCGGTCTTGGGATTCGATGCTCGGACGGTAGGGCGGACGCCCGGTCCGCACGCGAGGGCGATTGGGGTTGAAGTCCTTGCTTGCGCGAGGTCGCACGGGCCGGATCGGTCGCCTCGGCTGACGCCACTCCTGCATCTCCCAATCCCAGTCGATGTCCTCGCAGCCGCAGGCCGTAAAGACCACCATCGCCAAGAGGCACCGCCGCAATTCCTTTGGGGAAGGCATGGTCCGCGTCATGGATCTCACCACCAGAGGGCTGTCCTCGTCCGCCACGGCGTCCGACCGCCTCTCCGGGGGGACGAGTTCTGTTGCAATTGTACTAAGGCGCGACATAATAGCTAGTCAGCGGGACGAGGGACAAGGGATATGGCGGATTTCCGTCAGTTGGGGTCGGGTCGCATGTTCCTCGTGTGGGGGGCGTCGGTTGTCGCACGGCGTCGATTCCCCAGTGTGGCCGCGTGTGGGGCGGAGCCTATGCGCACGAGGACGCCACGAAAGCCATAGACGATGCTGCAGCGGACCCGTCCCGTATTGCTGCGCCGCGGAGTACCTGGATGCACATCGGCGTCCGACGAAAGATGCTGATCGGCTACATCGTGGCTGCCCTCTGCGGCGCTGGGGTGCTCTGCGCGGTGTGGCCCACCTCGTCCGTGCCGCTTCTGCTCTTTCTGGGATACTGCCTGATCCTCGCCTGGTGTACGGCCACGATCAGCAATTGGTGGCTTCATCGATCCATCAGTCGGCTGCGGCGGGCGGCCGATGCCATCGGGCAGGGGAATCTCTCGGAACGCGTGGAGATCTCCAAGGGGGACGAATTGGCCAAGCTCGCTCGCTCGTTCAACCAGATGGCCAATCGGCTGGAGGAGACGGTCGCCGAGGAACGCATGCTCCAGGAGCAGCTCATGCGTAGCGAGAAGCTGGCCGTCATCGGCGAGCTGGCGGCCGAGGTCGCCCACGAGGTCAACAACCCGTTGGACGGGGTGCAGAACGCCAGCAGGCTCCTTCGTCGGAATCTCGACGAACCGCAGCGCGTTCGACAGATGCTGGATCTCATCGACACGGGGGTGTATCGCATCGAGATGATCATTCGCCGGCTGCTGACGATGACCCGTGACGATGCCCCACGGATGGGCGTCGTGCGGCTGAACGAGGCCTTGGAGGACGCCTTCGTCTTTCTCGAGCCGAAGACGGCGCGGCGGGAGATCGAGTTCGCCAAGAAGCTCGCAGGTCCCCAGCTCTCTGTTTTCGGCGACCGTCAACAGTTGACGCAGGTGATGGCCAACCTCATGCTCAACGCGATCGATTCGATGCCGGAGGGAGGGACGCTGACCGTCGCCGTGGAGGAGCCCGACCTCGAGCGCGGCATGGCGGTCATCCGCGTCACCGACACGGGCTGCGGCATCCCCGAGGAGCAGCGGACCAACATCTTTCAACCGTTCTTCACGACGAAGGCCCCGGGTTCGGGGACGGGCCTGGGGCTGGCGGTGGTCGCGCGAATCGTGGAGGCCCATAAGGGGACGATCGACGTCCACAGCGCGCCGGGGCGGGGCACGTCCTTCACGGTGCGTCTCCCCCTCGCAAAGGGAGGCGAGGAACCGGTGGCCGTACCGCACGGCGACCCGGCCATCGCAGAGAAAGAGGCGGTCGACCATGGCGGTGCCTAGGGCCGAACATCGGGGCTCGATTCTGGTCGTCGACGACGAGCCCCTGAAGCGGATCACGCTTCAGATCGAGTTGACCGAAGCGGGCTACCAGGTGCACGAGGCCTCGGAAGCCAAGGCGGCGCTACAGTTCCTCGACACGCGGCTCATCGATGTGGTCGTCACCGATCTCAAGATGCCCGGCATGGACGGACTGGCCTTTCTCGAACACGTCAAGCAGCGGCATCCCAACGTTCAGGTCATCTTGATGACGGCCTTTGCCACCGTCGATACCGCCGTGGCGGCGATGAAACGGGGGGCGTACGACTACCTGACCAAGCCCTTCACGACCGATGTGCTGCTCTCGAAGATCGAGGATTTGCTGAGCTATCGCCGGACCGAGACGAGCGCGGATGGTCAAGGAACGACCGCATCCTCGCCTCCTGCCGCCGAGCGTCTGGGAAGGCTCATCGCCGCGAGTCCCGCCATGCGTCGCCTGTTCGAGCAGATTCGTGGTGCCGCCGACAGCGACCGCGCCGTCTTGATCCTCGGGGATCGGGGGACGGGCAAGGGGCTGGTCGTAGAGGCGATTCACCGCAACAGCCGGCGCAAAGACGGGCCGTTCGCGACGTGCGTCTGTGCCGGACAATCGGCGGAGGCCTTGCAGCAAGAGCTCTTCGGCGCCGCCAACCGACATCCCTCGGACGGCGCGAGCCCATTCGGCCTTCTCGACACGACAGCGGGCGGAACCCTCTTCCTGGACGGTGTGGACCAGATGCCGTCGGATGCCCAGTTCCGCTTGCTCCGCGCGATCGAGGCCCAGCAGGCCGACGAGGTTTCCGGCGGGGAGGCCCCGCGGAAGGATACCCGCCTGATCGCTTCGGCCTGCGGTGATCTCCGGGAACGGGTCGAGCGGGGCGAGTTCCGGGAGGATCTGCACTATCGCCTGAACGTGATCGGCCTGACCGTGCCGACGCTGAGGGCGCGTCGCGAGGACATTCCCCTGCTGGCGGCCGAGTTCGCCGCGTCCTGCGCCAAGGCCGAGGGGCGCGCCGCTGTTCCCAAGATCTCCGCCCACGCCATGGACGTGCTGACGAACCATGGTTGGCCCGGCAACGTGCGCGAGCTGGAATCGGTGATCCAACGAGCGATGGCCCGATGCCAGGGCGACGAGATCCGTCCGGAGCACCTGCCCGCCCTGGGCGATGCCGACGATGGCGGGACCTACGCGATCCCCTTCGCCGATGTGGGAACGGGCCTGGCCGAGACGGTCGCCAGCGTGGAGAAGCAGATGATCGAATCCGCCCTTCTCCAAAGTGACTACAATCAGGCCAAGGCGGCGCAGATCCTCGGCATCCCCCGCACGACCCTACGGGACAAGATCGCCAAGTACGGCCTCGGGTGACCTCGTCGGAGAGCACCGCCCGGGCTCCCCCGATGGACCCGCCAACGGACGTCCAGCCCGCGACCCCGCGGGTGTTTACAATCCGCTCGGCAGCCGCTAGCGTCTTGCAGACCCGGTTGAGTCCGGCCGGTTTCGATCTCACATCCGGAGCGAGTGATGAGGCCGTCCTTTTCGCGTCCTGGCGTGTGGTGCCTTCTCGCGCTGGCTTTGCTATTGCCTGCGGAGGCATGCGCGGCGGACATCACGATCGCCGTCGGGTCTGCCGGGACGGACGATAAGGGCCTCACCCTGGCATGCGATGCCCTGGCAGGAGCACTGCAGGGCACCGGGCACAAGGCCGCGGTTCGCTGGATGGAGTCGCCTGGCAAGATGCCACTCAGCGACGTCATTCTCGTCGGCCACTCAGAGGGCATTCCCGGCGAGCCGTGGCGAGGCAAGCCGGAGGCCTACCGCATCGGCCTGGCGCCGCTCTCCGGCCGACGCGTGCTGCTCGTCGAGGGCGACGAGCGCGGCCGAACGTACGGCCTGCATTGGCTCGCCCGGCAAATCCGCACGGGTCGGGACGTGTGGCAGGTGGCGGTGACGCGCGCTCCCGCCTTCCCGATCCGCGTCTTCAGCGAGGAGGGCCAGCTCCTCGACATCCCCGACCGCGGCTACTACACCGACGAAGCACCCTACGTGAACGAGGGGCTGTTGCGGAAAGAGGCCGATGAGCTGAAGAAGCTCATCCGCGAGGTGGCCGCTCTAGGCTACAACACGTTTGCCCTGCTCCACCTCGGGGTCGAGGAGTACATCGATTATCGCTATCTAGACAAGGCCGTGTACGCACCCGACGATCCGCACCGACAGCGGACGCCCATCTTCTGCGCCGTGCTCAAGGACCTTTGCGACTACGCCCACGCCCTGCACGTCGACGTCTACCTTCAGGTCTATGAGATCCAGTACCCGCAGCGCCTCCACGAGCTGTATAACGTCGACCTGGACAGTCCGCACATCGCCCGCATCATCCACGCGCGATACCGGGAGTTGTTCGAGCGCGTGCCGCTCGACGGGATGATCATCACCGCGACGGAGACGCATCCGCGCGTCGCCTACAAGAGCAAGGCCCTCTGGCGAAAGAAGGGGCGCGCGGGCGCGGCCAGGATGATCACGCTCTACCACAACGCCTGCGAGGCCGCAGGCAAGCAGTGCATGTTCCGTCTGTGGCGGATCGCGGGCAACGCCGCGGCCATGAAGGAGATCACGTCCGGCATCCCACGCGACGCGATGCTCTCGATCAAGAACGGCGGCGGGGACTTCTGGCTCAATTGGCCGACCACGGACGCCATCACGAGCGGTCTGGCGAAGACGCAACCGATGGTCGTCGTGTTCGACACGTTCCGGCAGTACGACGGCTGGTCGCGGCTCTTCGTCTATATGAAGCGCTGGGGCAAGATCGTCCGCACCTGCCACGCGAACGGCGTGATCGGTCTGAACGGCTGGGGGCCGTGGGCCGAGGGCTGCATCTGGCCGGACAAGGAACCTGGGTATCTGCGCGGCCCGCAGGATCCGCCGATCTCCTGGCGGGGGCATTGGTCGTCGTTTCGGATGTTCACGCGGGGCTTCACGCCCGGTCAGGCGAACGCGTACCTGCTTGCCCGTCTCGGCTGGGAGCCCGACGCAGATGTGGCGCAGATCGCAAGGGACTTCGCCGCGCTGCACGTCGGACCCGCGAATGCCGACGCGGCCGCTGAGGCCTTGCTGCGAACCGAGGACGCCTTTGCCGAGGAGTACATCGGTCGCAAGGGGAGCGTCACACATCCGGTGTACATCAAGTGGACGATGGTCTTCGGCCCGCGGGAGAAGGAGATGGAGCGGGCGTACCAGGGCGTGCCGCCGAAGCAGGTGCTCGAGAGCAACCGTCGGGCGTTGGCGATCGTCGACGAGATGGTGACGACGTTCGCCAGGACCGATGCAGCGAAGGCCCCGGATCGAGACCGCTACGAGGCGTTCGCCGAGGGCGTCGTCAAGACGGCCCTTTATCTTCGCACGTTCTATCTCTGGCGGGAGTGCTGGTGGCGCAACCGCATGGATCGCGATCTCACCGGCGAGGCCAAGGCCGAAAATGCTGCCGCGCTCGCGAAGACGAAGACGAAGCTCCTGGAGCTCATCGACGAATGGGAACGGTTTCCCGAGGAGGCGGGCTTCTGGCACGTGACGTATCGGTACGGCAGGCCCACGATGTCCCCGGCCTTTCCGTACTGGTATCCGGCCGACGCGGACACGATGGAGGAGTCCGCGAAGAAGATGGGATAGGGGAGTTCGATGACGCTACATCCGCTCGATGTTGCCGTGCTGATCGGTTACCTGCTCGCCATGGCCGCCATGGGGGCCTACTTCTCCCGCAGAAACGTCGACACGGAGGAGTACTTCGTCGGCGGCAGGTCCTACAGCGGTTGGGTCATTGGCCTGAGCCTGGTGGGCACGTCCATTAGCTCGATTACGTTTCTGGCCTACCCGGGTGACGCCTTCAAGACGGCGTGGCTGCGGTTCATGCCGAACTTCATGCTGCCGATCGGGGTGGTCATCGCGGCCTATGTCTTTCTGCCGTTCTTCCGTCGCGGCCGGATCACGTCCGCGTATGAGTACCTCGAAGGACGCTTCGGTCCGGGCATCCGCGTCTATGCCGGATCGGCGTTCATCCTCGGCCAACTCATGCGGGTGAGCATCATTCTGTACCTGCTGTCGATGGTGGTCTTTCAGATGACGGGTCTGAGCCCCACCTGGTGCATCCTCATCGGGGGCGGCTTCGTCGCGTTGTACACGGTCATCGGCGGGATCAACGCCGTGATCTGGACGGACGTGGTCCAGACGGTCGTGCTCGTCCTCGGGGGGTTCCTGTGCCTGGGCGTCATCGTCGACAAGCTGCCCGGCGGGTTCAGCCAGATCATCGAGGTCGCCTCGGCCGACGGCAAGTTCGCCTTCGCCGAATGGGTCGACGGGGAGATCCAACCCGCCAAGTGGCACCTGTCCCTCACGGAGAAGACGGCCACCATGATGCTGATTCTGGGCCTGACCATGTGGCTGACCGAATACAGCGGCAATCAAAACGTCATCCAGCGCTACGCCACCTCGAAGAGCGCCAAGGAGGCCCGCAAGGCCATGTTCGTCTGCGCCGGCGCGAGCGTGCCGATCTGGGCGTTCTACATGTTCCTCGGCACGAGCCTGTACGTGTACTTCAAAGTCTTCCCCAGCTTCGAGGCCACGCAGATCATGACCGGCGAGGGCGGCCACAAGGCGGAGGAGATCCTGCCGCTGTTCATCATCAAGTTCTTGCCGCCCGGCATCACGGGGTTGGTGATCGCGGCCGCGCTGGCGGCGGCCATGTCGTCGCTGGACTCGAGCATCAACGCGATCTCGACGATCGGCATCGTGGACATCTACCGGCGGCACCTCGTCAAGGGCCGCAGCGATAAGCACTACCTCCGTGTGGCGTTTGTGTTCGCCGCTCTGTCCGCCGTCATCATGATCAGCGGTGCGATCATCCTCGCGCGGGTGGAGACCAAGACGCTGCAGCACGTGGCGACGATCTTGGGCTCGATCCTCAGTGGCGGACTGCTCGGCATGTACATGCTCGGGTTCTTCACCAACCGCGGAGACGACCGCGCCGTGGGCATCGCGATCCTCTGCACAATCCTGTTCACGATCTGGGCGGTGCTGTCCGATCGTGGCATGCTCCCTTCGAGCCTCTCGGCGGGCTTCGACCTGTATTACACGGCCCCCATCGGGAACGTCGTGATGTTCGCGGTCGGCTATGCCTTCGGCTGCCTGCTGCCCGAGCGGAAACGCGACCTGACGAACATGACCGTGTGGAAGCAGACGGGCGAGCCGATCGAGTAGCCCAGGGTGGCTTGCCCGCGGTTTCGAGCCAATCCGTCGATCGGCGTCGCCAACGCCCAGATACATTCCTTGCGCCCACGTCGAAGGGGGCGGTCCGTCGCCGGCTTCGGCTTGAACCGGCCTCCCCGAGGGTCTAGACTTCTCTGTACCCTTGAGGGACCCATGCGATGAACCCCGAAGGCCTGCGTCAGCTCCTGAGCGAGGTGCGTGCCGGAGAGATGGACGTCGACGAGGCGATCCAGCGACTTCGCCACCTGCCGTTCGAACCCCTGGAATTCGCCAACGTCGATCACCATCGGACGCTCCGGTGCGGGTTTCCCGAGGTGATCTACTGTGAAGGCAAGACGCCCGAACAGGTGGTGCGCATCTTCGATCGGCTTGCCGCGAGCGGCGCGAACGTCTTGGGGACACGCGCGACGCCCGACAAGTATGAGGCCATCCGCGCGGAATTCGCCGAGGCCGTCTACGACGAACGCGCCCGCGCCGTCACGCTTCGGCAGGTCGAGCCGACGTGGTCGACGGGAACGATCGGGATCATCTCGGCGGGCACGAGCGACATGCCGGTGGCCGAGGAGGCGCGCATTACGTGCGAGATCATGGACCAGCGGACGCAGGCGTTCTATGACGTCGGCGTGGCCGGGCTACACCGCTTGCTCGCGCATTCCGCCGAACTCCAGAAGATGAGGGTGATCGTCGTGGTGGCCGGCATGGAGGGCGCGCTGGCGAGCGTCATCGGCGGATTGGTCGCCGCGCCCGTCATCGCCGTTCCGACGAGCGTCGGCTACGGAGCGAGCTTCCAGGGCCTCGCCCCGCTGTTGACCATGCTCAACAGCTGCGCGGCCGGCGTGGGGGTGGTGAACATCGACAACGGCTTCGCGGCGGGGTACCTGGCGGCCTCCATTAACCGTCTCGCCGAGCCGAGGCAGGCCGACACATGATCCATCAACGGTGTGAGCACGCGGAGCGAGTTCGTTCGAATCGCTCCTGAGCCCGCGGAATCCATGGCGAAATCGATGACGCCAATTCGTTCGCTCCCGAAGCTGCCGGAGCGGAAGGTCGACGCCCACAAAGGGAGCTTCGGGCGTCTCCTCATCGTCGGCGGGAGCGCGGGGATGGTCGGGGCCCCCGCGCTGGCGGCCAATGCCGCGCTGCGGGGAGGAGCGGGGCTCGTCAAGATCGCTTGTCCCGACTGCTGTCAGCAGACGACGGCCGGCCTGGCGCCGTGCGCGACCAGTGTGCCGCTTCCCTCCACCCAAGAGGGCGTTGTAGCCGCTCGCGCGGTGGCGGTCCTTCGGGAATTGGTGGTCGACCATGAAGTGATGGCGATCGGCCCGGGCATGGGACAGGGCGCCGGTGCGAAGAAGGTGGTTTCCGCCTTGATGGCCGTCGAGGAGAAGCCCAAGGTGGTGGACGCCGACGGGTTGAACAACCTCGCCGCCCTGGGCCAATGGTGGACGGGTGCGAAGGGCCCGATCGTCTTGACCCCCCATCCGGGGGAAATGCGTCGGCTGCTGGATGCCGCGGGTCTGGACGTCCCCGTCAACCGCCGCGAGCGATGCGCCGTCGCGCTGGCGGAGAAGACCGGGGCGGTGGTCGTCCTCAAGGGGGCGGGAACGATCGTCACCGACGGTCGACGCGGTCGGACCAACGAGAGCGGCAACCCGGGGATGGCCACCGCGGGTGCGGGCGATGTGCTGACCGGTCTAGTCGCTGCGCTGATCGGGCAAGGGCTCTCGGCTCTGGATGCCGCGGCGCTTGGGGTCCATATCCACGGACTGGCCGGTGACATCGCCGCCTGCGAGTTGGGCCAAGTTTCCGTCACGGCCGCCGATCTCGTGGACTATCTGCCCGAGGCGTTCCTGTCCCTGTAGGCTTTGTCGCGCCGTGCGATTCGCCGAAGCGGCAGAGTCCGCACCGCGAGGCAACAAGGCCCGCGACCGGCTCGGCCACGGGCCTTTGCGACTGGCGGATGGAAGAGCGCGTTTGGACCCGACGCGACCTACCACCACCAGTCCCACCAAACGTCTTCCTCGTAGACCTCGTAGTAGCCGCCACAATCGCCGCAGTAGCCGCAGTCGTGGCAGCCGCCGCCATACCCGCCGATCTGGATCTCCTCGAGATCCTCGAAGAAGTCGTCAAAGTCGTCGTCGCACCCTACCGAACCGGGCACCAGCAGCCCGACCAAGGCCAGCAGTACCATCGGCGTCAACCAGCTTCGCAGTTTGGGGGTCATCGCCATTCTCCTTCTTCGCTCTGCCGTGGCCTCGCGCCACGGTCGACCGCATCGAGCCGGCGGTTCGGCACCGGGGCTTCCGCGTGTCCCCGTTCCCACCGGCTGATCCTTCCTCGGATCACACACTCATGGACACGGCGGGAATAGTTTTGGTTAGTGAAATATTTCGGTGAGTTGCGTGAAGACCCCCGGCGCTCCAGGCAGCCCTTGTACGAGTCCCCCGACCCCGGAACGGCTCCGCCGCCTTAGGACATACTTCTACACATCCCTCAGGGGTACAACAACTTAAATAGGGTTTCCGTGCTGTCGGCGTGGGTGTCGGTCTCGCGGACGCTCCCTTGGCCGTACAGGAAGAGTAGGTCTTCACCTTGGAAGGACTTCAGCCGGATTCCGGAATCCGGTCCGAGTGGCATCGGTTCTTTCAGCTGGCGGTCGGGCAGGCGTTGGCCGTCCGAGCCGAAGGCGATTACCCCGATCGGCTGAAAGGGATCGTGTGGATTGAATCGCACCACCACGGCGCAACGTCCGTCCTCGATTTGGATCTTCGCGCCGATGGGGAAGGGTTGGATCAGTCGGGCGAAGATGGCCATCAGGTCCGGGTCGAAGTGCTTACGATAGGGCCCTTGCGCCATCTCCCACAGAGCGCGGACGGGCGACCGCGCGCGGGAGTAGACCTCTCCGGCGGTGGCGGATTCATACGCGTCGGCGATGCGGACGATGCGCGAAAGGAGCGGCACCTTGGCGCCGGGCAGGCGATCGGGGAAGCCTGTCCCCGCCTGGTTTTCGTGGTGGGTCCGTACGATCGCGTGGATCATCGCCGGCAGCTCTTCCGGGAGCATCGCGGTTCCGTCGATGGGATGACTGCGGACGCGATCCCACTCCAGGAAGGTCAACGTGCGGTTCGCCTCGAGGATTTCCGGCGAATCCGCCAGGGCGATGTCCATGAGCATGACGCCGAGGCCGAGGGACACCATGCCCCCGCGTAGCGGATCGGAGATTTCGGGCGGCAGCCCACGCCCCGTCAGATGCTTATCCAAGAGTTCGCTCGCCGCGGAGGCAAGGACCATCGAGATGTAGAAGACGTTGCCTGTCCTCTCGGCCATATAGGACTCACCGTCCAGGCTTCGCAGCAGGAGAAGCCTGGAGACGGAACGCTCGGTGAGGTAGTCAAGGATTTCTTGAACGGTCTTGTTGAGCTCCTCGAGATCCACGCCGGCGAGAGAGGTCCGTTCCGCGTGCCTGCGGTCGATCCTGACCATGGATTCGACGATTCGGTCCCGTACGGCCTGGGCGACCTCTTGGTCATTCTGGTCTTGCTGGAAGGGGACTTCCTCGTCGAGATGCGGATCGACGACGCGGACCTCCAATTCGGGACAGCGTTGGCGCAGCGACTCGACATCCGGCGGTTCGAGGAAACGACCGGCGGGGAGGAGCACCTGATCGCCCCGAATCACGGGTTCGTACAGGCGCATCCCCGGCTCCAATTCTTCGCAGCGGACCGAGACAGGCATGGTCCAACTCACATCGGGCGAAAAGCGGCGTATATGGCGCTTATCGACACTAAGTCATTGGCACTTTTCCAGATCAGATGCAAGTTTCCCCAGAGGAACCCCCCTCGGCTATCCCCGGGTCGCGCCCCGATGCCCCTGGGGAAAGCGTCGCCCCACGCCGTTAGGGACGTCTTTATCGGACGTTTGCGCCGGGGTGGGTGCGGGGCCAGGGCTCGACCACACCGAGGTTTCTGCCTCATGGAAGGCGACGGGTGTCGCCCGCCGGACGGGTTCTAGGCGGGGCACGCTCAACGACGGAGGCGGAGGGACTTCTCGAGGGCCTCACGGATCGGACGTTCGCAACCCGGCGCGACCCAACACCAGTAGTGCTCGCGGTTGAAGCCCTCTTTGGCGGCCTGGTCGGTCGGGACGTATCCCGGCGCGCACTCGGCGAAACCGGCCACCACGACAAAGGAGTCCGGTCGCATTCGTTGGGCCATCCGCTGATACTCGACGAAAGACTCACCCGGCAAAAGCACGAGCTGTGCCTCGCCGAGATCGAGGACGGGAAGGTCGATGGGTTGTCCCGATTCGACACGCGCGTGCCAACTCAGGCCGAACGCCGCGCAGATGCGGTCCCAGGTCTTGGCGGAAGGATCGGCCAGCCGTCTCCGCATCGCCTCCGGATCGAACGCCCCTTCGGTGCGCGGCGGCAGTCGAAGCGGGACGACGCGGCATTCGACGCGTCGAAGCGGGTGGCGCCGCACGTGTTGCCAGGCCTCGACCATCGCCTGATAGATTCGATCCGCGAGGACGGCGCGGTTCTCGACCGAGCCGTCATTGTACTTCCCGGCGACGATGTCGCCGCTGGCTCCGGTGAGGTAGATCTGAAAGACGTTCGAGTCGTCGGCTTGTCGACGCTGGCGGGCCCTGCCGACGAAGTCCCACGACACGCCGCCGCGGTTGTAGTAGCTCATCGGGTGCGTGGCGTAGCAGCTCATGGCGAGCACCGGACTGCTTCCATCCCAGAAGCTGATGGTCTTGAGCCACGGGTCGATCACGCCGACGGGGGCGTCCCGTACGGCCGGATCGGCGCACGAGCTGTTCCGCGGCCAGCCGACCTTGCCGTCCGGCGAAACGACGCGGCGGTTCGAGGCGACGCGCTCGACCTTGGCCTGCCCGATGCCGATGTGTGTGATTCGACGGGGCGATTCCAAGGACTCCCGCAGCGCGGTGCAGACGCGCTGGACGCACTGTTCGTGGAAGATCGGATCGCAGCAGGCGTTCTCCAGCCCGTGTTCGTCGAGGAGCCGCTGCGCGGTCAGATCGAAGATGGGGGCGTCGTGCTGATGGACGTTGGCCACGAGGATGCGTGTGCGGTCCGTATTGACCGTCTCCGCGAGGGCGTTGCGCCATCGGTCGTAGGCGTCGTTGTTGAGCTGACACCAATCGAGGGCGAGGACGACGACGGGACTGTCCGCGCCGAGCAAGATGAAGCCCTTCGCCAGCAGCGGGTCGACGATCCTCTTGGCGGGCTTGCAGCCGCCTCCCATCAGCGCGTGGCCGATCGGCACGGTGACATCCGCGGAAAACGTGGCGATCTGGTATTCCGTGTCGGCCATGACCGGGGGGCTCGCGTTTGCACCAAGGCAGAGGGCGACGACGGCGAGTGCCGAAGCCGCTTTCGATGATAGGGGTGTCGTGCGCATTGTCCAAAACCCTTTCTGGAGATCTCGGGAGACCGGACTGAAGCTACCAGACCCAGAGCGGCATGGCCACGCCTGAGGCGATGAGGGCTGGGGATCGCCCCGCGAGGTCTTTGCGCGAATCGTCCCAAAGACCGCCGCGAGGTGAGCAGGGGTAGCGTCGGGCGCAACCGCGCCGACAGGTCGTGCCGATTGCGCTTGCCCCGGGCAACCACCAAGGTAAGCTGATTCACGGATGATGGCGGGCTTCCACTGAAGAGCTCTCGTCGGAGTGAAGCCTTGCCGAGCCGAAGACCGTGGTCTTCCCGAATCGACAACAGCCACAGGAGGAGATGTCCTTGACCATGATCAGAACGATCGCCTGCGTATGTCTACATGCAGCCGCCGCGTCGGGTGCCGGTCAGGAGAAGAGTCTGATGGAGCGGCTCGGCGTCGAGCCGGTTCGGGTCGGCGTGTTCGATCAGGAGGTGGCGGTCGTCTACGGCGAGGAGGACGGACTGCCGGATCTCCAGGTTCGCGACATCGTGGTTACGGACAAAGGCACAGTGTTCGCGGCCACGGACGGCGGTCTCGTTCAATTCGACGGCGAACGGTGGCGACGAGTGCAGGGCGTGCCTGCCGGACGGATCGGGGCGTTGGCGTTCGACGGTGAGGGCGTCTACGGACTCGTCAGCGAGAGGCTCTTCAAGTGCCAAGGGCAGGCCGTATCGGAGCTGAGTTCGGCGGCACCCGTTGCGGCGACGTCCCTGGTTGTTGGGGATGGAGTGGTTTGGATCGCGTCCCCCGTCGGCCTGACGCGGTTCGAGGGCGGACGGATGCACCTCGAGCGGGGCTTGCAGGTGCTGCTCGATGAGCAGACCGCGATCCGCCAGGTCGCCGTGGGGCCGGCCGGCCGGGTGGCCGTGGCCGCGGCGAAGGGGTTGTTCCTGCGCTGCGAGGACAAGTGGGCCCGGCTCCTGCCCAAGGCCGGCAGATACAGTTGGGCCGTGCACGATGCTCGTGGCGTGGCCTTCGATCGATCGGGACGACTCTGGTTCTGTTGTCCTCAGGGCGTGGGCGTGCTGGACGGCGAGGGCGCGTGGCGGCTCTTTACCGGCAGGGAGGGTCTGCCGCACAACGATTTCACCACCGCGGCCTCAGGCGAAGAGGGCGTCGTCTGGTTCGGCACGCGGCTGGGCGCGATTCGCTATGACGGCGAGGAGTTGGCGTACCGCCAGGGCCGACGCTGGCTGCCCGACGACGGGGCCCGCGCGATCGCCGTCGACGCAAAGGGCAACGCCTGGTTTGCCACCTCCGGGGGCGTCGGCGTCATCGAGCGTCGGCCCATGACGCTGGCGAAGAAGGCCGAGTATTTCGAGAAGGTCATCGATGCCCGTCACCGCCGCACGTTTTGCGGATTCGTCAACCACTGCGGACTGGCCGCGCCCGGAGATATCCAATCGCCCGTTACCAAGCACGACAGCGACAACGAGGGGCTCTGGACGGGGATGTACGGCGCGGGCGAGTGCTTCGCGTACGGCGCGACCAAGGATCCGAAGGCCAAGGCGCGCGCCAAGGCGGCGTTTGAGGCCTTGAAGTTCCTCTGCGACGTCACGCAGGGGGGAGAGAAGGAGGTCATGCGGGGCTTTCCCGCACGGTCGATCCTGCCGACGAGTGGCCGCAATCCGAACGAATCGTACACCGCCGAGAAGGACCGGCAAAGACGCAACACGTCCGATCCGTTCTGGAAGGTCATGCATCCGCGCTGGCCGAAGAGCGCCGACGGGACGTGGTACTGGAAGTGCGACACCAGTTCCGACGAGTTGGACGGCCACTATTTCATGAATGCGCTTTACCACGACCTGGTGGCCGAGACGCCCGAGGAGAAGGACCGTGTCGCGAAGGTCATCTGCGACACGACGGATCATCTGATGGCCAACGACTACGGCCTGGTCGACTGGGACGGCGAACGGACGCGATGGGCCTACTTCGGTCCGCACGACATCAACAAGAACCCCGCCTGTTGGGAGGAGCGGGGCATGAACTCGCTCGGCATTTTGGCGTATCTGGCCATCGCCGAACACGTCTCCGGCGACGCCAAGTATCGCCGTGCCCGCCACGCCCTCGCCTACGATCACGACTACGCGATGAACTTCTTCATGTCGACCAAGATGCACGAGGGCCCCGGCACGGGCAACCAGTCGGACGACGAGATGACCATCATGCGGTTCTACTCGTTGATCAAGTACGAGACCGATCCGCAAATCCGGCAGATGGCCCGGTGGGCGTTCTGGCGATACTGGCGGCTGGTTCGGCGAGAGCGAAACCCGTTCTTCAACTTCCTCTACGCGGCCAGCTATGCTCCCGGCACCGGCATGTTCACGCAGTACGACTATCAACCGAAGGGCAAATGGCTCGAGCACGGCGTCGAGATGCTCAAGGGCCAGCCGCTATGCCTGGTGAACTGGCGACTCCGGAACAGCCATCGACTGGACATCCTGCCGCACTTCCAGCACGGGTTCCACTCGGATGGGAGGCCGACGCATGGCTTCCTGCGGGACGGCGGCGTGCTGCCGATCGAGAACCGCTACATCGAGCATTGGAGCGCCGATGTCTGGCGTCTGGATCAAGGTGGTGACGGCCGAACCGAATCCGACGGCGCCTACTGGCTGCTGGCATACTACGCGGGGAAATACTTCGGCTTCATCGCGGATTGAGCACACCTTGGGGAAGGGGTGCTCGTGCCTTGGGCGGCACGGGGCTGGCTCGCATTCTCTGAAGCACCCATTCTCCTTCCCACGATCCGTCATCCAGCTCGGTCATGAGCGCGCGGAGGATTTGTGGACTCCGCTCCGGGTAACGGCGTGCAAGGTCTTCGTTTCGTTCGCCCAGATCCACCGCGTATAGAACGGACGCCTCGTCGCGCGAGAGAGGATGGTTGAACAGGGGAGGAAGGAATAGCTCGCTGGAGGGGTTGAGGATTCTCTGGTTCTGCAGCTCGTAGCCCAGCTCGCGATTCACCGTCGGCACGAAGACGAGGAGCCGATCATTGGCACTCCGGGCATGGTCGATCACGGCCAGGATGTCGCGCGTGCCGCTTGCCGCCTCGGACAATCCCGGCAAGGCCGGCGCGATCGGTAGCACTGCGACGGCCACTAGAATCCAGGCAGGGATGCGCAACAGCCAACCGGAGCTACTCATGTAGAAAACGCCGCGTGCGACGATCGCGCCCAGGATCACAGACAGCTCGAAATAGCACACCGCCCGCGGGCACCAGTAGAGCATGTGCCCACCGACCATCACGGCGAGCACAAGCCACAGGGTCCAGTCCTAGGCCGTGATCTTGCCTCGCTGCGAACGTCGCCGTGTGAGGCCTCGTCCGATGAACCAGATGAGTACCGGAACGAGGTACACATGGCCGATAAGCGGCCGGCTCGTGAATTCCGAAACCGTCTTGGCGAGATTGCGGAGCGCCCGATCGGGGCCGTGCTCGACGATGTAGCCGCCCAGTCCCCGTCGACCGAATCCGATCACGTCAAGGGGCTCCTGCAGCGTGAAGGCGAGGGGCCAGAAATCCCCCGTTACGGCTTGATTGTGCAGCAGCAGGATTGCGATGCCCGGAAGCACGCCCAGGAGGAAGCTTGCGCTCTGGGCGAGGAGCCCGCGGTTCGATCGGAAGAGCCCGACGCGGCTCATCCCGAGGGCGACCGCCAGGAGCAGGGACGTGAAGGGCCTGACCACAAAGAGCAAGCCCACCATCGTTCCGCAGAAGAAAGGCGCGCGGAGCCCTTCGCTGTCGATCCCGTATGTGAAGACCAGCAGCGCGGCCGAGACCAGCAGGGCGCTGAGGGGGTACGAGAGGACGCCGCTCGCCACCATCAGATACTGCAGGTTGGTCAGGCACAGGAGGACCGCCAGGATGCCGGTCTTCCGATCCGCGATACGTCGCAGGAAGAGAAACGAGATCGCCACGGCGAGAGCGGATACGACAGGGGGCGCAAACCGGATATCGGAAAGGAGCAGCAAGAGCGCCGCGTAGACCGCCGAAGCGCCCGGTGGCTGACGGGAGAACTCGACGCCTTGGCGCCGGACCATTCCATTGAAGGCGAAGAAGTCCGCTTCTTCCTCTGGAGGCGCCGGCGTCGCGAGACGGCCCTGGGCGAAGGTCTGCGCCTGGACGATGTACGGCGCGCAATCCGAGAAGGCAAGATACCCGGGTCGTGCCAACTGCACGGTCACAAGCAGGACGACAAGCGCGAGGAGGCCCAGCACGCCCGCGATCACCCCATCGCAAGCGGAGCATCGCGACAGCGAGAAGTCCTCTCCGGCGTTTGGTTGGCCGGCACGATCGGGCACAACACCCCCTCCGGGTACCGTTGTGCGTGCGGGAGGAATTCACGTAGGAATCCACGGACCCGCCAGGGAACGCTTCTTCCGAATCAAACCTGCACACCACGGCTCGGACCTATCGCCGCGCCACCGAGGCGTCGGGACCGTTCCACGGTACCCCAATTCGCCACTGCCCCCGTTGGGGGACGTCCACGTCGATGGTGGTGGCCGCGCCGGTGTCGGCAGCAATGCGGACGGAGCCCACGGGTACGTCCCCACGGGCGGGCAACAGCAACCAGGCGAACGTTGCCGTCTGGTCGATCTTGCCCCTGTAGACGGCAGCCACGCCCGGCTGCTTGACATTGTATTCGACGGAGTACCATCCTTGGATGCGGGGCTCCTCTTGGCCCTTGATGAGATCCACCTTCCAGTCGATGCCCTCGCCGGGCACGACCCGCAGATTTCCCTTGCCCTCATCGACCGATGCAACGGTAAGACCGTCGGCCCGCACGGTGCAGTGAGGATGGAAGTGCCACAGCGG
>CAZKCX010000048.1:9918-17902 GCA_964550865.1 uncultured Planctomycetales bacterium | reverse complement strand
TTGGAGATTCGCGTCCCCCACGGCTGAAGCCAAGGGCCACCCTACCAGCAAGATGCAGGGTATCCGTCTGGCCTTGCCCGGTTTCCGAAAGCCTCACACGGAAACCCGGTTTGTTGCGGGATGGCGACGAGCCGACGTAGAATCCCCATTTCCTGACGATGCCATGATGCCCAGTGCCCCAGACCACAAGGAGAATGCCATGCGACGAATGAACCTTGGTCCCTGCCGGATGATCGTGATGGTGCTCGCGATGGCCGGTTTGCTCACGGCGAACGCCCAGGCCCAAGTGATGAAGAAGGCGAAGCTCTTCCTGGAGCTGCCGGACAAGTGCAACACGCCCGACGGCATGACGCTCGCCCCGGACGGCAGTATCATCCTCTCGTGTCCCAACTACAACAACGACAAGCACCCCGCCGTGCTGATGCGGATCACCACGGACAACAAGCTCGTGGACTACTTCAGGCTTCCGATGCACCCCCAGACGGGCAAGGCCGGCCCGATGGGGCTGGACTTCGGGCCGGACGGGCATCTCTACGTGGCCGACAACCAGTGCTTCAACACGACGCTCTACAAGTCGCGGCTGCTCCGGGTCCGCGTGGAGAACGGCAGGCCGGTCGGGTGTGAGCCGGTCGTCTACGGCTTCAAGGTCGCCAACGCGGTAATCTGGCGCGGCGACTACGTCTACGTGAGCGATTCGGTGCAGGACGTCGCGTGGCCCGCGACCGAGAGTCACTTCGCAAGTTGCATCTACCGCTTCCACATCAAGGAGCTCGGCGACAAGCCGCTCGAGCTCAAACCGGCCGGCCTCGACGAGCACTGCGTCGCGAAGATCTACTGCGGCAACCGGCAGCTCGCGTTCGCGGCGGACGGCTTGACGTTCGACGACGAGGGGAACCTCTACTGCGGCAACTTCGGCGACGGCGTCGTGCACAAGATCAGCTTCGACGCCGACGGCAAGGTCGTCTCGAACACGATCTTCGCCGAGGACCCCAAGATGGCCTGCTGCGATGGGCTGTTCTACGACGCCAAGCGCAAGCTCATCTTCGTGGCCGACTCGGTCCTGAACGCGGTGCAGCAGGTCGACCTGAAGGGCAACGTGACGACGCTCGCCCGCAACGGCGACACGGACGGCGCGGACGGCGGGATCGACCAGGTCTGCGAGGTCCTCGTCCGCGGCGACGAGCTGATCATCGTGAACATGGACTTCCCGTTCCCCGGCCTGACGAACACGAAGCACGACAAGCCGTATACGCTGTCGGTGGTTGGGTTGGACTAGCGGGAAGGAGACAGAAGACAGGAGAGGGGAGAGAGAAGAACAGCATATAGAACCCGGGGATCACGGGTGGCGGGACAGGATGGAGCGGGTGTATGCGTCGAGCATGCGGCCGACTTCATCGACGTCTTCCAACCGTTCGTTCGAGTCGCAGTAGCCCAGATCAGCGGCCAGCAGCAGGTAGTAGCGACATTCTTCGAGGGATGCTTGGCTGATGTTCATGTAGCGCGCCTTGTCTGCGCCACCGCGCTTCTTGAAGCCCTCGGCGATGTTCGCGGGAATGGAGACGGTAGCACGTCGGAATTGGGACGTAAGCCCGAACATCTCGTGCTTGGGAAACCGTGACGTCAGGCCATACACCTCAAGCACGAACCGGTGCGCCTTCTGCCACACGGCCAGATCTTGGAACGTCTTGGCTGGCGGTAGTTTGGCCTGACTCAACTTCCACCTCCCGTCGTCCGCCTACCGTACTCCATTCTCTTGATTCAATCCCGAACTCCTGCATCCTGTCTTCTGTATTCTGTTTCCTCTACTTTACCTTCCGATGACGGTGAACATCACGTGCCATCCCGAGCCGCCGCTGAGGGCGTCGGGGTCCGCCTCGTTCGAGTCGACGGGACCCATCTCTCCCGCGCAGTAGCACCCGAACAGCGGCAGCTCCGTGCCGATCGCCTTCTGGATGGCGGCCAGCTCATCCGACATCTTGGTCAACTTGCTCCGACGGCCGGCGCAGTTGAAGGCCAGGACGGCCACGGGCTTGCCCTTCATCTTGGCCATGGCCTGTTTGGCACCGTCGTTGGCGGTGGCGATAACGGTCGCTTCCGTTTTCGCCATGCGCCCTGCGAGCGAGACCTTGAAGTCGCCCGACACCAGCAAAGCCACGGCGGAGTCCTTGTGCATCTTGCCGCCGAAGTAGACGAACGTCTGGCCGGCGTTCTTGTTGACGCAGCCACCGGTGATGGGGAACCGCTTGCCCATCACCTGCTGCGCGCCCTCGACGATGGCCTGGTTCTTCGGCGAGTGGGCGTCGGGGATGAGGATGAGCAGCCGGTCCTTGTCGCTCTTGCGGAGCTTCTTGATGAGCTTGGACCCGGCCGCACGGAGACGCTTCTCGATCACCGCGCGGTCCTTGTCGAACGATAGCTTCGAGGTCCCCAGCTCGGTCACCAGGCCGGCGGAAACGCCGACGCCCTCGCCGCCGATCCCCAACAGGCACACGGCGTCGAAGTCCTCGCAGCCTGCCTGGGTGAACGAACCGTAGGTCGCTCCGCCCAGCACGATGTCCTTATCGAGGACACTACAGACGCCCTGCAGGAGCTTCTGCTTGTACTCCTCGCCCTCGAAGCACTCCGAGACGATCACCGCGCGAAGCGGGGCCCCGCCCATCGCCTTCTTGAGAGCCTCGGCGGCCGCCTTGCCGGCCTTGAGGGGTTCCTCCTCGGCCTGGGCCGAGACGACGCGGAAGACGATCTTGCCGTCCGCCTTCGCGTGCGCGCTTGCCCACGTCTCTTCGGCTGCGGTCGCCGAGTGTGTCGCAAACGCGAGCGCTAGTACGGCCACGCTGAGTGCCGCTACCCCTCTCTGAAGCATTGCTGGTGTTCCGTGACGAGTCATTGCCAATCCTCCTAATATTTCGATGAGCACAGGCCCCACTCGAGCTTGCCGTCAAACGGGGGCTGATCGCCCCACTGATCCCCCTTCCATCGGCACCAGGCCAGACGGTTTCGTTGCGTCGGCCACAGGCCCGCCGCCTGACCCCAATCGCGCACGCCGGTACCGTCGGCATCGTGTACGCACACCGAGAGGTAGAACTCGCGCCCCTCACTGGGACGGATGCGCTTACGCATCAGGCGAAAGGGGATGGAGCATTCATAATGCGTGAGCTTGCCTTGTCGGCTGACGGCGACCTTGGCCTTGGGCAAGACGAGCGGCTCGAGGGGGCGAGGCGTCGCGGCCTCGGTGAGTTTGCGGCCCGGCTCGATCAGCAGGAAGCACTTCGCCTCATCGCCGGTGCCCGTCCCGGCGAGAAGGAATTCGTGCCGCTCGGACACGTCGCTCGGTGACGTACCTGTCTTCGTGCCGCGCGGCGCGATGGCGAACTGAACGGCGTCGAACGGGCCGTTCTCACGCAGGTCGATCCGCTTGTCCTCCTCGACCGTGACGAGCAGCGAGAACTGACGTCGATTCCAGTAGGTGCTGATGACGGTCTTCTTGCCATCGGTGAGGAAGGTGACCGGGATGGCGTCCTTCCACTCGCTCGGGTCGCCGTCAACCGTGGGCTTGAAGTACGGTGCGCTGGCACAGACGATGCTCTGCTTGCGCTTCACGGACGTGCCGGCTCCGATGGCGACGACATGGACGGGGTACGAATTCTCGTCGCGATTCACGCCGCGCTCGACAGTGAACGGAATCCGCTTGCGTTGCCCCGCGGCGAGGGACACCTCTTGCTGACCGGCCGCCAGACGCCATTCCTTCGGCACGCTCAGCGTGACCGTCCCCTCGTACGGCTCGTCCTTGAGATTCTGAACGGCCACGAAGACAAGCGGCTGCGACGCGGGCGCGACGGTGAGGCTTTCGACACGGAGTGCCACGGGCTCGGCGGCAACTGTGTGGCTGGCCGAGACCAATACGATTACCAGTCCGGCGAAAAGACTCCACCATCTGGCGCGCTCGGCAGTGCGTGCGTGCATGGGCATGCCCCTTTCGGTGCCAGGCGGGTATTCTGTGTCAGTGGTGGCTGACGGTCAATGCGCAAACGAACTCGGTTGCGTCGGGGCCCGGGCTCGCCTGCGATGACCTAATCCTTGATTCGCACCTCCGCCCCGACGATACTCCAAGCCGAGGTCGAACGCTCGCCTTGGCCCAACAAGGAGAAGCCACGATGAAGAAGGTCTTGATCGCCCCGCGGAGGTACGTGCAAGGACCCGGCGTGCTCAATGAGATCGGCGAGTACGTCGCCATGCTCGGCAGCAGGCCGCTCGTCCTGTGGGACGCCTGTGTCAAGAGCATCGTCGGTGCAACGGTGCTCGGCAGCTTCGAGAAGGCCGGCACCAAGGTGGTCGACGTGGACTTCCAGGGGGACTCCACGCACGCCGAGGCCGAGCGCGTCGGCAAGATCGTCGACGAGCACGGCATCGATGTCTCGATCGGCGGCGGCGGCGGCAAGACGCTCGACATCGCCAAGGCCGTCGGCATCGAGAAGGGCATTCGCATCGTGACGTGCCCGACGATTGCGTCCAACGACTCGCCGACGAGTGCGGCCACCGTGTGGTACGACGACGAGGGCAACTTCATCAACTTCGACTGTTGGCCGTTCAACCCGGACCTGGTGATGGTCGACAGCCAAGTGATCGCCAACGGCCCGGTCCGGGCGTTTATTGCCGGCATGGGCGACGCCTTGGCCACGTGGGTCGAGGCGAAGGCGTCCTACCATACACGTCCGCTCAATCTCGCCGGGGGGGTGGCGACGCTGGCGGCCATGCGGATCGCCGAGCTGGGGTATGAAATCCTCATGGAACACGGGGTAGAGGCCAAGCGCGCGGTCGAACGGAATGTCGTCACGCCGTCGGTCGAGAAGGTGATCGAGGCGAACGTCCTGCACTCGGGCCTGGGATTCGAGAGCGGCGGGCTGGCGACGGCCCACATGGTCGCGAACTGCCTGCCGTCGTTCCCCGAGTGCCACGGGATGATGCACGGGGAGGAGGTGGGCTTCGGTGTCATCACGCAGCTCTGCCTCGACGAGGACGTGAACGTTCAGGAGATGTACGCCATCGTCGACTTCGAAATCGCCGTCGGGCTGCCCGTTACGTTCGCGGATCTCAATCTCGAGGGCATCTCACGCGAGCGGCTGCAGCCGATCGGCGAGGCGTGCGCATCCGAAGGCTCGCTGTGCGAGAGCCACAGCTTCCAGGTCACGTGCGAGAGCGCGATCGACGCGATGATCGCCGCCAACGCGCTGGGGACGGAGCGGAAGCGGCTGAAAGGCCTGGCGTAAGGGACGGGGTACACGACAAGTCGACACGTCAACGCGTCCGCATCAGGACCACCTTGCTGGCAGATTCGGAATACGGCACGGGTGCGAGAAAGGATTCTCGCACCAGCAACAAGGGCCTGGCGTAGAGGGCGGCCCAGCCAGACGCGTCGAGAAGCCAACAAGTCGACAAGTCCACAAATCGGCACGCCGCTGGTGCGAGAAAGGATTCACGCACCAGCACGCCAAGTCGACAAATCCACAAGCCGCTGGTGGCCGCTGGTGCGAGAATCCCTTCTCGCACCCACGAATCGCCTCGCACCCACGAATCGCCTCGCACTCACAGATTCAGGAATCCCTTCCCGCTGGTGCGAGAATCCCTTCTCGCACCCACGAATCGCCTCGCACCCACGAATCGCCTCGCACCCACAGATTCAGGAATCCCTTCCCGCATGCACCGCCCTCCTCATGCTACAATAGCCCCCAGCCGTCGGAGGGCTGACGCGATGCACTCGGACAATCGATCGCATGCCCGGACACTCACCGCCTCGCTCGTGATCGTGGCGCTCGCGCAGGGCAGCCTGGCCGCGTCCGACCGGTTACCCGAGAACCTCGCCCGGCGCGCGGAGATCACCGCCAACAGCGTCTACAGCAACGGCTACCTGCCGAAGTTCGTGGCCGATGGCATCGTGCCCGCGCTCGACGGGCACGAAGACGTCGGCAAGGCGTGGTGTGTCAAGGGCGAGACGCATCGCGGCGGCGCGACGCTCACGTTTGCATGGCCGGAGCCGGTCCGCGTCGCGGAGATCGTCTACTACGCGCGGACGGCGTGGTTCATCACCGAGGGCTGGAAGGACTACCGCATCTATGCGGTCGATTCGACGAAGCCGCTGGTCAGCGGCCGATTGGCCAAGCGCCACGGTCCGCAACGGATCCGCCTGCCCAAGCCGATCCACACACGCACGCTACGCTGCGAGTTCGTCAGCTCGTACGGCGGACCCAACCCGGGGGCGTCGGAGGTCCAGCTCTTTGCGACCTCGCCGACGGACCGCGCGCTGGCACGGTTCATGCGGCGGGCCGATCCCACCAACGCCCTCGGCCGGATGCCGTGGGTCGACCGGGCCGACCCCAAGAAGCTTCGCTCCCTGATCGATCGGCTCCGGGCCGCGCATCGCAGCGACTATTCACAGGCCGATGCCCACGTGGCCAGGCTCGACAGGATTGCCAAGCTCTCTGCAGAAGCACATGACGAGTGTGGCACGACCGCCCCCGGTCGTGAAGGGAACCTTCCCCCAGCCGAGGGCGGCTGGGCCACAGCTACCAAACCCGCGGGAGTGAGCCTTGACCGAGCCCTGGCCGACCTCCAGCGCGAGGTGCTGCTGTTCGATGTGCATCGGCTCGTCGTCATCAAGCGGTACGAGATCGTCGCCTCGCACGTCTACACGTACCACTACGAGGGCTTCAAGCCGGGCGGCGCGCTGATGACAATCTCGCCGCACGGCCCGACGAAGGACGGTTCCCAGGCGGGAAAGCCGGTCGAACTGGTCGCCTCGCCGACGGGACAGATCCTCGACTGCGATTTGTCGTATGACGGCCAGGTCGTGCTGTTCAGCTGGCGACGGACGAAGGACGAGGGCTACCACCTCTGGACGATTCGCGTGGACGGCACCGATCTGCGGCAGATCACCGATGGCCCGTGGCACGACTACAACGCCTGCTGGCTGCCCGACGGCGGCATCGCCTTCCTGAGCACGCGGTCGGCTCAGTTCGCGTATTGTTGGCACGCGCCGGTGGGCGTCGTGCATCGAATGGACGCCGACGGGAAGAACGTCCGGCGGCTTTCGGCCAACTACCTCAACGACTTCACGCCGCAGGTCCTCGACGACGGCCGGATCATCTACAGCCGCTGGGAATACGTGGACAAGCCCGCCATCCCAATCCAGAGCCTGTGGACGATCAACCCGGACGGCACCGGGCTGAGCGGCTACTTCGGCAATGGCGTGCTGACGCCGGGAACGTTCATGGAGGCGCGGTCCATTCCAGGCACGAGCCGGGTCATCTGCACCATGACCGGTCACAACGGCCCGACGCGCGGTGCAATCGGGGTGGTCGATCAGTCGCTCGGCGTCAACGCCCAGGCGGCCATTCGCAACATCACGCCGGATGTGCCGCTCGCGCCCGTCGACAAGGGCAACGGCAACACGACCGGGACGAAGCAGTACAGTTGCCCGGTCCCCCTCGATCGTGAGCGCTTCTTGGCCTCCATTCGCGGCCCCTTGCTGGTGCGGACGATCGACGGCGGGTGCCAATCGCTCGCGTTGCCCGACCCGGGTGACGGCATGCAGTACCTCGCCGCCCAGCCGATCCGACCGCGACCCAGACCGCCCGTCATTCCCTCCACGTTGCCAGGGACGAAGGACGAATCCTCGGAAGGACGCGAAGACCCCCACGAATTCGTGTCCCCCACCTTTCCCTCGACAATGCTCTCCTCGGGTCTGAGCCTCAGGGTCGAAGACGGGACAAGTGAAGAGGTGGGCCACCCAACCTCCGCAAAACGTCCGACCGTTCTTGCGGGTAGTCTGGCGGCAACGACAGAGGAATCGGCCGAGGGCTTCGCCACCGTCTACCTCCAGAACATCTACGAGGGGCTGGAGCCCTACGTCACGCGCGGGCAGGTCAAGCGGCTCCGTGTCGTGCGGGAGATGGAGAAGGCCGTCCGCATCGACCCGAGCCTCCGCGCG
>CAZKCX010000048.1:0-9908 GCA_964550865.1 uncultured Planctomycetales bacterium | reverse complement strand
CGTTCGGCTTTCAGTTCCCCGTGATCTCGTGCGGGGCGACGTACGCCGGCAAGCACGTATTGGGAGAGGTACCGGTAGAGGCCGATGGATCGGCCTACTTCCGCGTGCCGGCCGGGGTGCCCGTCTACTTCATGGCCTTGGACGACAAAGGCCGCTCGCTCCAACGGATGCGGAGCTTCACGCACTTCATGCCGGGCGAGATTCAGGGCTGCATCGGTTGCCACGAGTCGCGCCAGACGTCTCCGGGTCTGCGACGGGGTCTGGCGTTCGAGAAGGCGCCGCGCGATCTCGAGCCGCCCGAGTGGCGATCGGAGAGACTCCCTCCGTCGATCGGCTTCGGCTACACGCGCATCGTCCAGCCGGTGCTCGACAAGCACTGTGTCTCTTGTCACAACGCGCACGATGCCCCGAAAGGCATCGATCTGACCGGCGACAAGACGGACTACTTCAGCGTGTCGTACGAGTTGCTCGCTCGCCAGGACCAGGGGCCCGCCGGCAGTCCGTACGTCAATTGGATCCCCACGTACAACGGCCACGAGCAGAACATCCTCGAGACGCGCCCTCTGGCCTGGGGCTCGCCGCAGAGCAAGCTCGCGGAGGTGATCCTCTCGGGGCATCCGGATGAGGAGGGCAAGCCTCGTGTCTCGCTTCATGACGCGAGCCGTCGACGCATCTTGGCCTGGATCGACCTGAACGTGCCGTACTACGCCAGCAGCGAGACGGCGTACCCGGAAAACCAGGGCTGCCGACGAATCTATCCGGCGGACCTCGACAAGACACTCGCCGATGTGGCCAAGCGTCGGTGCGCCGGCTGCCATACCGGCGGGAAGATCCCCCGCCGCGTCTGGACGCGGATCACCCGTCCTGCGTTGAACGGCTTCCTTCGCGCGCCGCTGGCCCGTGAGGCGGGGGGGACCGAGCGGTGCGGCAAGCCGATCTTCAAAAGCAAGGACGACCCGGACTACCGTGCACTCCTCAAGACATTCGATCCGATTCGAGTGATGTTGCGCGAAACGCCTCGCATGGACATGCCGGGCGCGCAGCCCGCTCCCCAGGTCTGCCGCCTGCGGATGTAGCGCGTCTGCCGCCTCACCGAACAATCAAGTGCGAATGTGAAGCGTCGATCCCGGCACGTCGCCGGTGCGAGAAAGGATTCTCGCACCAGCCACCGCCTCTGCTGGTGCGAGAATCCCTTCTCGCACCCACGCTACGCCCACAGAGGCGCTACGCTACGCCCGATCGACCTCCAAACACACGTCCTCTCGCCCGCAGTAGCACGAGGCCGAGCTGTACCACCAGTGTTCAGGCCGTCTGACAAGGCCCTTGCGCACGGGATTCTCGTGCAAGTAGTTCAGCTTCTGCGCGAAGACCTCACGCGAGCTCACCGCCTGCGGATGGAAGCCGTCCTGCCACAGACCCGACTCGCCGCGGCTGCGCCTGGCCTGCTGCGTAGCGCTCTTGAGCCAATGGAGAATCGACTGCCGGCCGTCCTCTTTCAGGCGATCGTGGAGCGCACGCGATGTGAAGCGCTTGAAGTCGCGCATGATCGTATGCAGACACTCGCCGGCGTAGCAAATCAGGTGCAGGTGATTCGGCATGATCACGAAACCGAAGATGTGTAGGCCCTTATTCTGCCTGGAGAAGCTGAGGCTTTCAATGATCGGATCGATGTAGCGTGAGGCAATCAGAACCGGTAGCCAATCGAGGACCGTGATCGTACAGAACGACGGAACGTATTGGTCGGCGAGGTAGCGGGGCATTGGGTCTCCTTTAGGGGTGCGAGAAGGGATTCGCGCACCAGCAAAACCAGCCTCACGGGTGCGAGAAAGGATTCTCGCACCAGCAAACTCACCAGCAAACTCTCGCACCAGCAAACAAACTCTCGCCAGATTCTCGCACCAGCAAAAACGGGCATCAAGTCCGCAATTTGGCCGCATCCGAGTTTTCGGCAGCGTGACCGCTGGTGCGAGAATCCCTTCTCGCACCAGCCCAGAAGCAGACACCGCCAGCATGTCCAGACCCAGCCCAGGCGAGACACCCATGCTACGTGGAAACTCACGGGCGAGAAGCCGTACTGCAGGGGCTGTGCTCGCTGACCAATCTACTAAGGGCCCCCCCTTCCGCGGTCGATACTACCGAGGAGGTCCGATACACCCCATCCGAACGACGGCCCGAGGGGCCGCCGGGCCATACTATCGGACGTTCTACTAGCCCTTGCCCATGACACACCAGGCCGGCACATACGACTATGAACCCCACCTAGCGGGCCAGAACAACGGATTCCTCTTGGCCCTAGGTGCCCTGATCGGCGTCATCGCGTTCGGCACGTTCGGGTTGATGATCGTCGAGCCGGATCCGGTGTGGGACTTCTGGCACTCGCTCTACTTCACGCTGATTACGATCACGACCGTGGGCTACAGCGACGAAGGGCTTAGCCCGACCGGCAAGGGCTTCACGCTCGTGTTGCTGGGTTTGGGGATCGCCACGGCCACGTACGCCTTCACGCAGCTCATGCAGGCGGTCGTGGGCTACCAACTGAACTGGAGACGTAGGATGCAGAAGGAAATCGATCAACTGCGCAACCATCTCATCGTATGCGGAATCGGTCGGGTGGGACGGACCGTATGTGAGCGTCTCGCGACGGCGTCCCTCCCCTTCGTGGTGGTCGAGAACAACCGCGAGAACGTCGAACGGGCCCGACGGCTGGGCTACCTGACCGTCCATGGCAGCGCCAGCGATGATGAGATGCTGCTCCTCGCCGGCATCGAGCGAGCACGTGGCATCGTCTGCGCGGTCGACTCGGACTCCGAGAACATCGTCACGACGCTCAGCGCGCGGGAGTTGAACCCCGATATCCTGATCATCAGTCGGGCCGACCGAGAACGATCGGTCCACAAGATCCGACGGGCGGGGGCGTCCTACGTCATCGCGCCCTCGCTCAAGGGCGGCGAGGACATCGCCAACCTACTCGTCCGACCGAATCTGGCCGAGTTCCTCTCCCACGGAAGCGGCTATGAGCTCAGCGAGGTCACGATCGGACCCGGCTCACCGCTTGTCGGCATGACGCTGGAGGAGTACGGCGAGAAGGAGCGCAAGATCGTGTTCGTCGCCATCAAACGGAAGGACGGATCGACCCAGATCCGCCCGTTCGCCGGTGAGCGCTTCCACGAAGACGACGTAGCCATCATCGTCGGGGGCGTACCGGAGGAGGTCTTCCTTGCCCTGCCCTTCGACGGGCAGGCTCCGCAAGGCGTCGTCCACTTCCACGAGGCATTTCAGGCAGATGCCGAACCGGAGGGCTAGGCGGCCCACGCCCATTCGTACTACGCGTCTCGACGCACCTCGTCCGGCATGACCTGGCAGCCGCCTAAGACGTGCATCGCGCGGTGCATCTCGCGTTCGATGAGGATGCCGGCTACGCGCCTTCCATCCGAAGCGAAAACACGCCACAATCCGCCCATGACCAACGAAGAAAGAGATTGGTTCTGGAACGAGATGCAGCACGTCGGCACCGACTACGAGGACCTCGCCGAGGTGGCCGCCTATGACGAGCGGATGGCACAGTTCCGGGACGTCGAGTCGGAGAACGCCGACGTGCTCCGGCTCCTGGACCTACCGCAAGACGCGCAACTCCTGGACATCGGCTGTGGGACGGGGCGATTCGCGCTAGCCGCCGCGAAGGCGGGCATGCAAACCACCGCCGTCGACATCTCGCCGCTCATGCTCGATTACGTGCGCGACAAAGCCCGGCGGGACGGCCCGGTCGAACTCCGTACGCAGAGGTGCGGCTTCCTCACGATGGAATTCCCGCCCGGTTCGTTCGATGCGGTCGTCTCCGGCCTGGCACTGCACCACCTGCCCGATGCGTGGAAACTGGTTGCCCTTCGACACGTCGCGCGAGTGCTGAAGCCTGGAGGGCAGTTCTTTCTGCGTGATGTAGTGTTCTCCGCAGCAGACGGCGAAGAGCCGGAGGCGTGCTTGCGACGCTTCGTCGACGCCCTTCCGCCGATGCGCGCGGAGGCGGCCCGCCACGTGGCAGCGGAGTTCAGCACCTACGACTGGATCATGGAAGGGCTGCTGCAAAGGGCCGGATTCACCGTCCTGTCGGCAAGCCCGGCCGGTGAATCACTCCTGGACTACCATTGCCGCAAGCGGTGAGGAGACGTCTCGAACCGTCCGATCCCTCGTGCGATCCACCCCCACCTCCCCTGGGCGAACGGGAATATCGGTGCGTGCGTCCTTGGATCGAGTGCGACGCTGCCTTCAGAGCCTCGTCCTACGGCACCGTAACCGGTGGGCTCGTCACGGTGAACGGATCGAAACCCTCGCCCTCATTGGAACGAACCTGCACGCGGAACGTATCGCCGGAGCTGAAGGGCACGTCGTCGAAGCGTATCGTGAACGAGCGGAACTGACGGCTCGAATTCTCCGGGCACACCTGGTACGGATCCGTCGACCAACCGTAGGGGCCGGTTTCCGGATGCTGTACACCGTTCTGGATGAGCCGCGCGTAGAGATCGTAATCGTCGTACGGCGGTTGCGTAAGGCTGTTGCCTTCAAGCCCCGTCACGGTGATCGTAACCAGGCCGGGGTTCGAACCATCGATTTGGTACGTCGGCTCATCCAACTCGACCTCCGGGTCGGTCTCGCAACGCGTGCAGACGCCTCCGGCCACGGCGATCACGGCAAGCAGTCCCGTGCTCTTGGCGATTCGGCTACCCATTTCTGTGCTCTCCTGTTTCTGAACTCCCCACGCTTTTCCCACCGAACGATCGTTCATCGCCCCAGATGACCCTGACGCGCGAACGCCCATCTCGAAGATCGCGATCGTTTACGGTTGGTAGTCGTAGACGATCGTCTCGTCTTCGTCGATGTTCGGCTCACCCAGCCCGACGTCCACGAAGACGTTGATGCGAACCTCATTGCGTCCGGGCTGAAGGGTGACCTCACCCGATATCACCAGCTCACTTCGCTCGTAACACCCCTCCACGCCGAGCGCGTCCTTCTCAATGTGCAAAGCCGTTGGCCCGGCCCCGTTGACCCATGCCGTAGCGATCGGCGGGCCGGCCTCCGCCTCGCATCCCTCTAGCAGGATCGCGTAGGTGGTCAGCTGCATCTCGGCCTCGCGAACGACGGGACCCGTCGGTTCATGGATCCCCGTGAAGGTGAGCGAAACGCCCGTGACCGGTCCCGGCTCGAAACAACATGGCCCGCAAGCGCCAGAGATCATGACCACCAGTACTGGCAGACCGGTGAGCTTCAAAGTCCGAACCAACGTAGCCATGGATGAATACTCCCTCCTCCGGTGAACTTGCTTCGCCAAGCATCCCCGGGATTTCGGGCCAACGCCAAGCCGGAAGGACCGAGGATTTTCTCTGCCATTGGTTTTCGTCAAGCAAATACAGAGTAGTTTCAGGGACTACCGGCGGCGGAAGGGAATGGTTGACATGTTTCCGCGAGGTTCTCGCTTCAATCACGATGCGGGGCTTGGCGCACGCAAAGGGATTGGCACGGCCCCTCACACGTAGGGACTCGCGATCCCTACAACGGGTGCCAGGATGAACCGAGAACGGGGACCCTCCGTATGCTGGCAACCGAAGCCCCTATTATGCATGGGAAATCTGGTTGCTCAACGAGAGCCCTTCAACGTCTCCGTCGCGCCCCGCGCGAAACCAGCCCCACCACGGCCAAGCCGACCGCAAGCAGGGGCATGGCCTCGGACATCCCACTCCCGCACTTGAACTTCGCCTCCACCTGCATGTGTGCGTCCATCACGACTCTGGTCGTGAGGTTGGCGTCCACGGTCGCGTAGTTGGCGTCGCCCGGGTAGTTGGGATCATAGATCGTCCAAGATCCGAAGGCCTTTTCTTCAATGGGGTCGGCCGCCAGCGTCACCTCCGTGCCCGGAAGATACAGCGGAAGGTTCGGTTCCACCGTGACCGTCCCCCAGGTGTCGTTCACCACGGTGAGCGTAAGCGTCTGCCCCTCGGCGAAGCTTGCGGTGACGTTCTTGTGGCCGTCCATCGTTACCGCCACGGGGTTGGTCGACCCCGAGGCGTGACCCGACCAGGAGCTGAAGAGGGATCCTTCGGCCGGATCGGCCGTCAACGTCACGACCGTACCCGCGGCATAGGTGCCATCGCCTCGCGGCGGAGGATCGGCGCTAATCGTCCCGCTGCCCGGCGGACTCGCCGTAAGCCCCAGCGTGTATCCCACCTGCAAAGGACCGTCGGCGAGGTGATAGCAGAAGTAGTTCGTCATCCGCTTCATGATCGGAACGCCATCGATGATCTCGTTGTAGTCGAAGCCGTGATTGACCTCGGCCTCCTGGTGCCACAGCTCGAAGTAGATCCCCAATCCGGCCAGTCGATCGATGAAGTCGGGGATGTCCGGCTGATACCAGATGACAGGATCGAGTGTGTTGTTCAACATGAACGCCGGGGGCGCGCCCGCGTTGATCCTGTCCTCGTTGTCGTACATCGTCGCGACGAGGCCCATGACGGCCTGCGCGCGGTAGCGAGCGGGCACGGGCGTGCTGTTGTACTGGCAGCAAAGCACATTGATGCCACCCGACGAGCCTCCCGCGGCGGCGATCCTGTTCGGATCGATTCCCAATGACGCGGCGTTGTCTCGCACCCAGGCCATCGCCACCGCATGGTCCTCGATCCCCGCCTTGATGACCTCCTCACCGGGAAAGACATAGAGATAGAAGGGGAAGTCCAGGCCGCTGTACGGTCGACTGCCGAACTCCGTGTCGCCGGTGAAGCCGCCGAGGTAGTATCCCGCCTCCCAATACCGGTAGTCGGTGACGATGACGGTGAACCCGTGTTGGGTCATGAATCGGGTTGGGACGACTACGCGGCTATTGTCCTTGCTGCCCGATGTCCATGCGCCGCCGTCTTGAATCACAACCGCGGGTCGATTCTCCGGCACGGGGCCCTGACCGATGTCCACTGGCTGATAGACGTCGCACAGGAGGTCTATGGTGCCGCTGGGGGTCGGCGCCTGTCCGTAGACGACGTCCTTGGTGACCGAGTACCCGTAGATCTGGTCCTTGTACGCGTCGCCTCCATGGGCCGCAGAAGGAGCTACAAAGCAGACCAGGGCAACCATCGGCAGAACGGTGGGTATCGGCCTCATCGGCGTGCCTCCTTATGTCGATTTGGATCAACTCGATGTGCGGGCGAGGGCATGTTGTCCTCCGAGACCCTCAGAGGAAGGGTGCGTGCGTCTTCGAACACCGAGTCCAGACGCCATTCCTCGTCGACGATCTGACGTCCGTACCCGCACAATCCTCTTTTTGCCAACATATCCTGCCGGTGGAGAAGGGTCAAGAAAGATCTTGGACCTCGGCTTTCCCTGGGTGCATCAAAGGGATCGTTGCAGGGATGCCGTGTAGGTCGCGGACTGCCCGAGCCGCGAGATTCATCTCGCGCGGTCCATCTCCGCGCAGCATGAATGCTGCGGCTCGGGCAAGGGATACGCAGCATGTGCACGGGGGTGCTCGTGCAACCGAAATCGAGATGCACCCGCTTTCCCTGGGCGCGTGACGTTCTAGGCGGGAGAAACGGCGACGTGGCGACACCGCTACATCGTGCTGTCAGCAGTGCCTTCTCGGTCGCTTCTTCCGAAGACCGCCGGTTGCGCCACCACCGCGAGAACACGGTTGTGGCGTAGCCGGTCTTCACTCGCTTCCGAGGCCGGACCGCGAAGTCCTGAATGACCCTGTCGCATCTTTCGCACGGCGGTCCTAGACCAGGCTTAGGCGTTGCCAGGGCAATGGCCTATCCGTTATCCTTGGGGTACCGAGACTGCGGGCCACGCTTTGTGTTCTAGTCGCGTCTGAAATGGTCCTGGGCAATAGACACATGGACAGAACATGTTGGCTAGCAACCCAGAGAGGTTCCCAACGACTCGTCCGCCTGATCGGGCCGGGTGCATCGGTGGATTTCAGATTGGCGGCCCGTGGAGCACTTGTCGTAGCATGGCCCTGCCCCATTTCGTGGTGTTGAGGGGCGCACACTGTGACCCAACGCTTCCAGCTCATGTGGGCGCGTCGTGCGCTGTTGATTCCGATCCTTCGCAGGAGGATGCACGTCACCGTTCGGCGACTCCCTCACGCCACTGTTTATGGCCTCGACTGCTCGCCCGAGGAGACCGCCGAACTCGAAGCAGTGGACGGCCATGACATCGTCGACCTGCTCAATGCTATCCGATTCGAGGTAGGCCAGACGCGTACGCAGCCGTTTGTTCGAGTGCTCTGTTTCGGCCGGAATGCGAGAACTGAACGAGTACCCTGGCCGATCAGTCAGTACCTGAAAGTCGGGCACGCGTGGGTGTGGGTTCGCAAAGTGAACGCGGCGGTTATGATGTTCAACGATAATGACTCGGCCAGGAACTACATCCTTCATGAACTCGGACACGCCTTCATAGACCAGCTTACGGATACATTTCCATATCCCTATGCTCTCGAAGAGGGCTTCGTGGGCCTTGTCTGCAATTACCTCTGGCCACTCCCACATCTCGAGGCCGCCGCGGATCGGGCGTCGTACTGCCACCCGGAATCGTGGCGAGGCCTGGACGATGCTGATGTGATTCCCATTAGAGAACTTCTACTATACCGCACAGAAGAATCCCAGTTTCCTAGAGAAGACAAGACTGCGGAGGAGTTCGCTAGACTCCAGCACGTGGCGACTCTTTCTCGTTGGCTAGTGTCTTACCTATGCTGGTTGGGCTGGCACCGCCCGATTGTCCGACGGATACTCCGGGAGGCACGCGAGAGGCAGCTCCACGATCCGAGGGCGATCTACGAATGGCTTCTGCATAAGTCCGAGATGAGCGAACAGGAACTTGAGAAAAGCTTCTACCTGTTCTGCACACAAGGCAGGTTTCCGTAGCCAGTGGAGTGAGTCGTGAAGAACCGGTGGTCTCTCGTGCATGCCGGGCAGGTACCCATGGCCGGCACGAGGGCCTACGACTACCGCAACCAGATGGTCGAGTTCGCCGACACGCTGAACGGCCAAGTCCACACGTACGCCTACGATTGCTTCGGGCGACTGATCCGGAAGGTGGTCGATTCGACGGGGACGCCGGCGGAGACGCGGTACGTCTCTTGCGGCGGGCGGGTGGTCGAATAGCAGGACGGCTCGGCGCCGACCGTCCATCAGGGACGCGACTGTGTATCGGCGATGTGACCGTGTTTCAGAGACGCGACCGTAAGGGAGCGAACGATTCGACCATGCCATTGCATGCGTACGGCCGATGAGCCACTGCCGCCCCCTTGGGGCTCGGCGGGCAATGCGGGACGGTTCGCCGTATAGGTGGGCGTAGCGATCCCGCAGTTCGGCCGGCGACATCTTCCGCAGCGTGGCCAGCTCCTTTGCGATGTTCGACTTCGTCTTCATGATGCGTCCTTTCTTGGCGTTCTCCCGGCGTTAAGCCGCCTTCGCCAAGGCTTCGGCGTACCTAGCCGGTGGTCACATTGAGCGGCCTTTCGGCGGACACATCAAGTCGAGTCTGGCCGGATTCCGAGAGTCTTTCGCGGGCCGAATCCGGAGGGGGATCAGGCGGGATCGCCGGCTGATCACGTTGCCCCATGGTCGGGATTGAGGCCGCTGCCCCTTCGGTGATGCTCCGGGCGGCGGGCATCCTGGCGGCCGCCATCCCGAGGAAATCGATCAGTTCACGGCGGCGTTGTTCGGGCGTGAGATCGCGGTCGGACTTCCGTGTCCTCATCAGCTGTCGGCCTCCAGCGTGCAGGGGTAGTCTGCCGCGCCATAGGTTCGGCGAAGCCGGCCCGAAGGATCACACGACAAGGCTCGAAGAGCAAAGCCGGGCACCCTCCACATCTGCAGCCGAGGCGGAAGTGTCCCAGGAGGGCGGGCCGAACGGGAGTCAACCCGATGTCA
>CAZKCX010000047.1:16483-17924 GCA_964550865.1 uncultured Planctomycetales bacterium | reverse complement strand
GCGTGCGAGATATCGTCGCGTACCTGCACGAGATGCACGTGTGTGTCGTGCCGACGCGAATCGTCCATGGACTCCAGAACAAGGTCCTCGAGGCTATGGCGGCGGGGCGAGCAGTGGTGGTGACTCCGCCGGTGGCCGAGTCGATCGGCGAGGAGCCTACCCCCGGCCTCCTCGTCGCCGCAGAACCCTCAGAGTTCGCGGCGAGGGTGAGCGGTCTGCTGTGTGACCGGGAAGCGTGCCGAACGTCCGGCGAAGCGGGACGGAGCTTCGTCGCAGAACGGTTTCAGTGGGACGACGCGCTGGCGAGGCTTGAGGAAGACCTTTAAGGGACACAGGGGAGGAAAACGCTAAAAATGTCGCCGCTCGTTGGAGTATAGGTCTAGTGATGCGGGAGGACGCCCCGAAAATCGGACAGCGTGTGCGGGACGAGCGCCGCAAGCAAGGGCTCTCGCAGCTCGAGCTGGCCCGGTTGGCGAACATCAATCAGGGATTCCTGAGCCAGATCGAGACCGGCAAGCAGCAGCCGTCGACGCACACGCTCAGTGCGCTCGCGAATGCGCTCGGGGTCCCGATTGCGGTGGTGATCGGGGACGGCCTGGACCACGATGCCCCACAAGCCCTCGACACATTGGAGCTGCCGGTGTTCGGCTCAATCCCGGGAGGTCCGCCCTCATCGACGCAAGAGCAGCTCGAGATGTTCCCCGTGCTGCGGCATCTGTGGGGCAATGATCGGTACTGCCTGAAGCTCGAGTTTGACAGCATGGAGCCAACGTTGAAACCCGGGGACATCATCCTGGTGCAGTACAGGCCGGACGTCAACGCCGAGCACGTACAGGGCCGGATATGTGCCTGCCTGGTGAGCGGCGAGCCAACGCTGAAGCGGGTAAGCGTCGAGAAGCGAGGCGACGAGAAGCTGGTCGTCTTGAGGGGGGACAATCCGGAGGTCCCGCCGATCGTGGTCGACCCGGATCGCGAGGACTTCAGCATCCAGGGGGTTGCGGTCTGCCTGGTGAGTCGTCACCTGTGAGCGCAGGCAAGGACGAGGCTATAGCTCTTCCAATTGCACGCCGAGCTTCTCGGCGACACGGTCAAAATCGTCGACGGAGTAGTATCGGATGACGATTCGGCCGGTGTTCTTCTTTCGCCCTTCGTGAATCGTGACTCGGGTCTGTAGGGCCTCGGCGAAGCGTTCCTCGAGGTCTTCGATGAGGGCTCGCTTCTGGGAAGGCTGTTTCTGCTGGTTTTCGTCGGGCGGTGGTTGATCGCGGCGGGTTCGAACAGTGCTTTCGAGCTGGCGAACGGTCATGCCTTGTGCGATCGCCTCTTCGGCAAGGATCGCCATGTGAGCCGGGTCGGACAGGCCGAGGAGGGCTCGCGCGTGCCCCATGGTGAGCTGGCCTGCACGAACGAGATCGCGGACACTCTCAGGAAGGTCGAGCAG
>CAZKCX010000047.1:0-16473 GCA_964550865.1 uncultured Planctomycetales bacterium | reverse complement strand
GTCGGAGGTAGTTGACGACAGTGGTTCGGTTCTCACCGAGGTGCTCGGCGAGGGCGTCGGGGGTGATGCCGAATTGGTTACAGCATTGCCTGTACGCTTGGGCACGGTCGATGGCGTTGAGGTCCTCGCGCTGCACGTTCTCGATGAGCGCGAACTCGAGAAGCTGTTGCTCGGAGACTTGACGGATGACGGCGGGAATGGCGGTGAGGCCGGCCTGTTTGGCGGCCCGCCACCGCCGCTCACCGGCGACGAGCTGATAGCCGCCGTCGGACGGGCGGACGACGATTGGCTGGATCACGCCTGAATTCCGAATGGATTGGGCAAGCTCCTCAATGGACTGAGGGGAGAACTGGCTGCGGGGCTGGCGGGGGTTCGGCGCGATCGCATCCACGGGGATATCGCGCGTGGTGGGTCGAGACGCCGCCGCGGAGTCGATGGCGGCCTCGGGGGCTTGGACATCGGCGATCAGCGAGGATAGTCCTCTGCCGAGACGTCGCTGGGATTTTGCCATGGCCGCTTCTCCGCTGGAATCGTGGGGTGGATTCATGGAACGTGGCCATTATACTAAGCGCGGCGAGGGCCGCAATGGGCAAGTTTGTTTCACGTGGAACACCTGATAGCCCCTATATACATCCTCCCGTGACCCCTGTTACTCGTTCTGTACGGACGTTGACCGCTAGCCCGGTCGGCCCTACTATCCTGCGGATGAATGCCATTCGACACCAACTAGCCGCCCTTGTCCTTGGCGCGTTGCCACTGCTGCCCGCCCTGATGGGTTGCCAGGCCGGCGACCCGCCTTCGCCGATATCCGTTCCACACGCCCCACGCTTCCAAGTGGAAGAGGAGGACTGGCGGTTTGGTCGTTACGAAGGCCGCCTCCTGATCACCCCCCACTACAAGATTCATACGACGCTCACGGACGACGTACTCGTCGAGGTCCTGCCGAACTTCCTGGAAACCGCCCACCGGCTCTACGCCGAGCTTGTGCCCGTCACCAACCCCAGTGAAACGAAGAGCAATCTCTACATCTTCCACAGCCGCAATCCGTGGGAACGGTTTACGCGGGCATTCGTCGGGGCACGCGCCGATACCTACCTCCGCATCCGGAGCGGCGGGTATGCCGAGCCGGAGGGCACGGTCCTCTATCAGCTTCGTCGTCGCCACTACACGATGGCCGTGGTCGCTCACGAATGCCTGCACATGTACATCCACCGGAACTGCCCCCAGGGAAGCGTGCCTCCCTGGTTACACGAAGGCCTCGCCTGCTATTGTGAAGGACACGATTGGCAGGGACGCACACCGCGCTTCACGCCCGGGCAGAATCACTTCCGTATGAATGCCGTGCGCAAGATGCTCGCGCACGATTCGCTCATCCGGCTCGACGAGATCCTGGCCACCCACGCGGGGAACATCCTTCGCTACACGCCCGAGCGCACGAGCGCCTATTACGCGCAATCGTGGTCGCTCGTCGCGTTTCTGATCCACGGTGGGACGTACTCTGAAGCCTTCGCGCGTCTGCGTGGGGACCTCGCCAACGGTCGGGCCCGCGACGCCATCGACGAGTACATCCGGACCCACTCCGTCGTGAGCGCCAAAGGTATCAGTCGCGGCGAGGCCCTGTTTCGCGCTTACATCACCGAGGATCTCGAAGAGTTCAGCGCGGACTACGGCGTGTGGCTCCGCAAGCTCGTTCAACCCGAACCGCGCCCGTGGCGGCTCCTGGGGCACCGAGATCCGGCTCCTTCCCCCGCGCCTCTGGCTATGCTACCTGCCGGTGCAGAGGGCTGACGGCTTCTGAGGCCTAAGCTGCTTGCAGGAATCCTTGACAAGTTGTGGGCTTGCGCTCGTTGTCGCCCAGCGGTTCGGTCTGGCTCACCGAAAGCCGCCCTTGGCTGGGCACTTTGATGGCTCACGGCCGGGCTTGTCACGGTGAAACGTAGCGAAGCCTGGAGGCGGCCGTGCCACACTGGGCATTCCTTCTTGCGAACCGGTTAGTATCGCCGGAAGACGCCGATCACGACGCCCTGGATCTTGACGTCGTCCACGAAGATCGGCTCCATGCTCGCGTTGGCGGGTTGAAGTCGAATACGGCCCTGCTCGCGGTAGAACTTCTTCAGCGTTGTCTCCCCGTTGTCCAGCAACGCAACGACGATATCACCGTTCCGTGCGGTCTCCGTCTTCTCGGCGATCACGTAGTCGCCTTCCCGAATCTGCTCCTCGATCATGCTCTCGCCCCGGACCTGGAGCGCGAAGGTCGACCGGCGTGAGGCCAACATCTCGTCCAGGTCCAGCGCCTGATCGTCCTCGACGGCATCGAGCGGCAGGCCCGCCGCGATCCTGCCGACCAGCGGGATCCGTGTGGGCCGCTCGTCGGGGAAGTCTGCCTGTGCGGTGATCTTGACCGCGCGGGCCTTGTGGGGGAGGCGTTTGAGGTACCCCTTTTTCGTGAGCACGCTGAGATGCTCGAAGATCGTGACCTTGGTCACCTCGAAGTGGTCCGCCGCCTCCTGAAGGGTGGGGGCATAGCCGTGCTGACGTTCGTAATCTCGCAGGAAGGTCAGGACCGCGAGCTGCTTCGGCGTAAGCTGCTTGTGCTGCGGGGCCTTCTTCTTCGGTGGCATGTTCGGCTCCTCGTCGGCTCCGCCCGATGGCGCTACCGTCGGGTGGCGCATCGACCGGCTGACACCCGGACCTCCGACCGCCCTGTCGGCGAGGCCCAGACAAGGACTCATCCCCCTGGCAGAATGCAGTCCCCTCCCTCGTGGTGGCCCGAGGGGAAGGCGAGGACAACCCCGTCAGGCATCCGCAACGACCGCTTGCGGGCGGCGCGAGCGTGCATGTGTTCCCAGAATGTTAGGGTATAGAACAATACCCTAACTTCGCGGCGGCGTCAAGCAAAGTTTGGGTTTTCTTTGCCTTTGGTCTTCGATGGGCCGACGAAAGCCTCGGCGGTCAGACCCGCACACGACGACTCGCGACGGCCCGGGGCCACGATGGGAGGGCTCACGGCATTCGAGTATGCCATGCGTTACGGTTGGTGCTGCGGTCGCTTGGCGCTGATCGATCGGCCCGAATCGGGCGATCGCGGCGAGGAAGGGGCAGCGAAAACCTTCAGGACGTCTTGGCCTTGTCCTTGGCCTTGGACTTCTCCTTCTGGTCGCCCTCGGGCTCAAGATACAGGATGCGGCCGCAGACGTGGCAAGTCTGGATCTCGTTGCTGTTGTTCATGAGGGCGTTGACGTTCTCCAGCGGAATGCTCATCTGGCATCCGCCGCAGATGAACTCGTCACGCTTGGCGTTCGGCCGAATGACCTTGGCGAGGGCCTGGCTCTCATGATGCTCGGCCACCAGATCAAAGGTCTGCATTGCGGTGGGGGGGACGTCCATGGCGGCCGCCTCGCGCTCCTCCATCAGCGCATCGATCTTCGGCTGGGTCTCCGCCTCGAGTTCGGCAAGCTCCCCCTCGAGCCTAGCAAGCCGCTCCTCTTGGGCCTTGAGGTCCGCGCAGAGCTTGTCGGCCTCGGTCTTGACCTCGTCCGCATTGGCCATGATCTCCAGAATGCGGTCTTCGAGCTTGCGGTTGTTGGCATCGAGCGTGTTGATCTGAACGCGGAGCGCGGCGTATTCCTTGTTCGTCTTGGTCACCTTCATCTGCTCGCGAAGCTTGGCGATCTCGTCTTCGCGGCCTTTGCGCTCGAGCTCGAGGCGATCGACGTCGACCTGAATGGCCTTGTGCTTGGCGTGCTGTTCTTCGTGAGTTTCCTGGGCCTTCTTGACGCGTCGCTTCTGGATCCGGATCTCGCGTCGCTTGGCATCAAGGGTCTGGCGTAGCGTGTACAGCTTGGATTCGATTCCCTGTAGGCGGTGAAGTGCGTCGAGCGTCGCTCCCATTGACCTCTCCGGCTTGAGTCATCCCGGCAGTGCGCGGCTCCGTTACACCTTGTGCCCCCGCGCTTGCAAGTAGCGCATTATCGTCGGAGCGACGCCATGAGGCAAGGGGCTGCCTGCCTCCATGTCAGATTTGATGATCTCTGAAGACCCGCGCGTTGTCTCATCACCCCGCCGGTTCCCGCATGCTCTCCCGCGGTATGGCTGTCCGCGAATCCGCGCCCCGTGGCAGGAGTGTGCCGACGCACCAGGCTTGTCGGTCCTAAGCGACTTCGTCCGATTGCCGATATACACAGTGCGGCCAAGAGCCGGAGGGACCCCGTGCCCGGACCACCAGACAAGAAACGCTACATTCGCGGGCTTCGCCTCAGCAAGGGCGAGCAGGAGGCCTTGCTGACCCACATGGATATGCGGGCAAGGAGCTACGGCGGGTCGAACGTCCGAAGAGCCGAACGACACAATTATCGGCCCGAAGACGGACTGCAGGTCCAGCTGTTCCACCCGGGAGGGGTGGAGGCCGACCTGGTCGTCGTGCCTAGGAACCTCAGCTCATCCGGCGTGGCCTTCCTGCACAGCAGCTACGTCCACCTCGGCACCGTCTGCATGGTCATCCTCCAGACGGTGGACGGAGAGATCCACGGGCTGCGCGGGGAGGTGATCCGCTGTACCCACTATCGAGGCAACGTCCACGAGGTAGCCGTCAAGTTCGACGACGCCATCACCGTGGGGCGGTATCTCGCCGCCTACGACGGTCCTACGGGACAGGAATCGTTGCCCGTGCAGCTGGCCCGAAAGCCCGACAAGGTGCTGTACGTGGAGGACTCCCCCGACGACGCCGACTTGGTCACGTTCTTCCTCGGCAAGCGCGGCGTGGACGTTCACACCGTCGGGACCGCATCCGACGCCCTCAACTGCCTCGCGGATTACGACCCCGACGTCGTCCTCGTGGATCTGAACCTGCCTGATATGTCGGGAATCAAGCTCATCGGTGCGTTGCGGGAGAAGAACACCTCGGTTCCCATCGTCGTCGTGACGGCCGAAGACGCGGAGGACGCCCAGGAAAAGGCGTTGCGGGCCGGCGCCACCGCGTTCCTTCGAAAGCCCTTCACCCAGGCGGCCTTGAGCGAAGTACTAGAGACCCACCTGCCCAGTTGGAGCGACGAGGACGATTCCCCCGAGCCGATCCAGAGCTCAATGTGGTCCGACCGTGAGATGCGTCCGTTGATCCTCCGATTCCTGGATCGCCTGGAACAGAAGCGTCGCAAGCTGATCAAGCTCTTGGACGCGGAGGACCGCGATCGCCTCCAGCAGCTCTGCAGCGAGATCAAGGGCTCCGCCAAAGGATTCGGGTACGGCCAGATCAGCCGGACGGCGCGCGAGGTCCAGCAGCTCGCGACGGCCGGTGTCCCCTTCGTAGAGATGCGCGAGCAGGTCCAAGAACTCGCCAAGCTCTGCGTCGGAGCCCGCCTGGGGGTGTCCTCGGACAACCGTGACCCGTAGTCCGTCGCCCTTCCGTGCCGCCTGCCTCCCCGCAACAGCCCCGGATAGGCAAATCGCCTCGCCCGCCGGATGCCCCCGGGGCCCGCACGCGGATTTCACGCTTCTCATGAAACGGCTTGGCAAGACGCAGGACGGGGTTTACTCTATGGGCCTGTAGAGCGAACCTCCCGCAGGCGAAGTGCGCGCCGTAGGGCGAGGGTTTCGGCCGGGACGAATACACGTCTCGGCGCTTGATATCGAGCGAGGTGGCTTGTGCGAAGGAACGTGCAGATTCTAACGGTGCTCGCGGCAGTTACGGCCGTCACGGCCGGTTGCTATCAAGAGACGTCGCGAGGCGGTGACACGTGGGGGCTCCAGGAAGAACCCGAGGCGACGGCGACCCAGCCCGAGGCGACCGTCCCGCCCGAGGACGCGTCACCGACGGAGCCCGAGGCGACCCAACCGGCCGAGACAGGTCAGGTCCAGACATCGTCGGCGGATGTGGGACGAAAGATCCGAGCCATCATCGAAACGAACCTGGGGCACATGGAAGCGGAGCTCTGGCCTGACGTCGCGCCGAAGACCGTCGAGAATTTCATCCGGTTGGCCAAGTCCGGCTTCTATGAGAACCTGCCCTGCCACCGCATGCTGCCGGGCTTCGTCGTGCAGTTCGGCAAGCCGGTCGACGAGGAGAAGGCCCGGCAGCTCAAGCCCATCCCGGGCGAGTTCAGCGATCAGCTCAAGCACGAAGGGGGCACCCTCAGCATGGCCCGGCGGCCGAGCGATCCCGATTCCGCCACCAGCCAGTTCTTCATCTGCTTCCCGCCGGACAACGAGGTCGAGCGCAACGCGCTGGCGAGCCTGGACGGCAAGTACGCGATCTTCGGCAAGGTGGTTCGGGGCCTTGCGGTCCTGGAGCAGATCGAGGCGGTCCCCACGACCATGCAATCCCGCGGACCGGGGGTGGACGAACCCAGCAAGCCCACGAAAACGATCCTACTCCGTACGGTTCGCATTGAGGAGTAGGTGGGTTGCTTGCCGATACAACATAAAGCTATCATAGTGGGCGCGGGTACTTATCGGGCTCACCGAAGGGTTTTGTCCAGCATGATCCAATCCGAGAGGAAGGTGACCACGATGTCAGTTCGTCCGCTCATTGTCTGCGCTGCCGTTCTGGCGGGGGGACTCGCCCCTGCCTTGCTCGTTCCGGGGTGTCTTCCGATCGGCCCGACCAACCAGACGCCCGTCGCCAGCGACGCGGCCTACCAGACCGCGCTCAACACCACCGTCAATGTCGACGCGCCGGCCGTCGATCCGGACGGCGGTCCGGGGGCCCTTTCGTGGACGATCGTCAGCGGGCCGAGCAACGGGTCGCTGCATGATCGGACGAATCCCGCCCTGCCCGCGACGTTCCCCGGAAACGCGGCCTACACGCCGAATGCCGGCTATCGGGGCTGCGATCAATTCACGTTCCGCGTATCGGACGGCTCGGCCACCAGCAACACGGCCACCGTCGGGATCGCCGTGGACAATCAGGCCCCGACCGCAACGGATGTCACCCGGAACGCGGAGGCCGGACGGACGACCAACATCACGCTGGCCGGCAGCGATCCTGACAACTGTCCGGGCGCCGTGCGGGCGGTGAATCTCGGCACGCCGACCAACGGGACGCTCGGCACGGTCAGCGGGTTGACTGTGCCCTACACGCCGAACACCGGCTTCGTCGGCACGGACACGTTCACGTTCCAGGTGAGCGACGGGGCGGCGACGTCGGCCAACACGGCCACGGCGACCGTCAATGTGAGCGTCTCGGCCGGGAGCAGCCGCAGCATTCGACTGACGCTCGAGAACCAAGACCCGAACCGCTACATCCACTACCACCTGCACCTGATCGCATTCCGCGAGGACATTCCCGTCGGCGACGAATCCCGCTATGAGGCCTTCGGCTACGAATGGTTCCCCGCGGGCGTGCAATTCGGCTGCTACAACTTCTCGCATGCGCGGGGGCTCTACTACTACTACCACGAGGAGGGACGCTTCCGCGCGAACCTCGACAACACCAACGACAGCACGAACCCGGTGCTCAGTGGCATTGAGCCGGCGAGCCCCTCGTCGAACAGCCTGGACCGCTTCTTCGCCGATCGCGTCGTCCCGGTACCCTCGCTGATCTTGTTCCACGACCCGGGCTCGAGCGTGCCGTCTCAGTTCAACCGGCTCAACCGCTCGAATGGCATCAGCGCGCTTGTCACGAGCGTGCTGGCCTGCGCCCCGACGTGCTTCGCTTGCTCGCAGCCGAGCTGGTACTACGTTACGGCCGCCGACCTGCCGGCCGGACAAATCCCCGGCAGTTGCGCCGGGGCCAGTCGGACCGATATCACGCGCTTCCTCCGTTTCTTCCGGGTACCGGCGGAAACACAAGACAACGTATGCGGAGAGTGCGCCGGCCTGACGACGCCGTTCCCCGCACAGGACACGTCCGCCGCCCACTGGCTCCAGAGCACGGCGGTGAACGCCGCCGTCTATCCCAACCCGGCCCAGACCCCGTCCAACTCGGATTGTTTCGAGTACTTCATTGGTGCGCAGGTCCGCTACGTGTTCACCAACGCCGGGGATATCCTGCCCACCACGGCAACGCCGGGACCGAGCTTGAAATGGGAGGTGACGACCACGTCGGGCGACGTCATCCACGGTCTGAGGTAAGCGCACCTCGGACGTCTCGATTTGTCTGTGGGGGGTCCGTCGCGAAGGGGATGATTACGGTTGCTGCGCGGCCAGCACCTCACCCAGAAACTGATGGCTGCACAACTCGGCAAGGGACTCGACGACCTCCGCGTCGAAGTCTCCATCCTTCCCTCCCTTGCGCAGGATGTCCAGCGAGGTCTCGATCGACAGCGCGCCGCGATACGGACGCGTCGTCGTCAGGGCATCGAAGCAATCCGCCACGGCGATGATCCGCACGAGGATCGAGAGCTCCGACCCGCCGATCCCATCGGGGTATCCCGTTCCGTTGGGCCTTTCGTGGTGCCAACGGACCAACGGGAGGACGGAGCGGAATGTGCGCAGCGGCGCAAGCAGATCATAGCCGACCACCGGATGTCGCCGCATGCATTCCAGCTCGTCGCCCTCGTCGAGCGGACCGGGCTTGTTCAAGACGCCGTCCGGCACGATGATCTTGCCGAGGTCGTGAACGATGCCGCCCTTCTTGAGCGTGAGGATGTCTTCCTCGGGCAGGTCGACCGCGTATCCGAGCTGGACGGCGTAGGTGCTGACTCGCTCCACGTGGCCTTGGGTGTACTTGTCCCGCCCCTCGATGAGTCTCGCCAGCGTGTAGATCATCTGCTCGCTGTTTTCGAGCACATCGGTGGCGTGCTTGGTTCGCACGAGGTTCTTGCAGCGGTGGAGCAGCTCGTCGATTTGGTCCGGCACGGTCAGGCAGTCGTCGAGCCCCCAGCGAATGCCCACCTTCCGCAGAATGGATTGCTCCTGGCTCAGCAAGCCGACCACGGGGGTCAGCGACAGGTTGTGGTCTTGTTTGATGCGTCGGCAAAGCTCTAGACACTCGGTCTGCTCGCTCGCCCCATCGATGAGCACGAGGTCGATCGATCGATCCGACCGTAGTTCCCGCAGGGCATCCGCGGACGACGTGAGAACCACCTGGATCCCGTCGTGCGGGAAGACCCGCGCGTAGGGATCCGCCGACGAGGCGTCCTTGCTCACGAGCAGGATCTTCGTTCCTATGGGATCCGGTTTGGAACCGGAGAACAGCGCCGCAGAGGTCGTACTCGAGGTCATGATCCTGCCTCACTCGTCGGTCCGTTCGTCGTGTCCTCCCTGTCGGCCGATCGCGCGTGCCCGGGTCTACCGCGATTGCATGCACATCTGCCCCGGCCCCGAGCGCTTCGCCTTGTCCGCCAGCGCGCTCGCCTGGGTCACCAGCTCCTCCGCATCGTAGGCCGATTCTGATCCGTCGGCGCACAGCACGCCGGCCCGGGCGCTCTGCGTCGAAGCGACCTTTCCCTTCACGTAAGGTTGTTCGCGGATTCCCCGCAGGATGGCGTCCAAGATCGTATAGGCGCGATCCGGGTTGATGTCGGTCAAGAGAAGCACGAATTCGTCGCCACCCGTACGACCGAGCAGATCCTTCGAACGAATCCGCTCGCGAATCCGCGAGGCAAGCTCTCGCAGGGTGAAGTCGCCGAAATGCCGGCCGTACCGGTCGTTGGTCTGCTTGAACTCGTCCAGGTCCAGGTACACCATGACGAACGGCACGCCGTGACGAGATACGGTGGTCAACTGCTTGACTGCCTCCTCCAGGAAGGCGCCTCGGTTCAACACCCCCGTAAGGGCGTCCTGGCGTCCCTGCTCCGCGGGCTGCTGGTGTTCGGGGGAGATCGAGTTCATCAGCTCGCCCGCCTTGGCCGTCTCGTTCATGAGATCGCGAACTTGGCCGACCAGGCGGGTCGTGCCGTCGGCGATTTCCTCGGAGGCCTCCGCGCAGAGCTCCTGAAGCCGCAACTGCGGTGGCTCACCACCCTCGAAGAAGCCGTACAGCTCCTCGAACTCCTTCTGAACCGCGGCCAGGAACGTCTCCTCGCTTGTGGGCCCGCCCGATCCGTGCGAGGAGAGCAGCTCGACGACCTTGTCCACGTCACTCCGGCACCAGTGCTTTGAGCCGTGGGGGAAGAGGGCGGCCAGGCGAACGGCGGACGCGAGCGCGTCAGACTCGAGGAACTTCTGCAGACACTCGCAATCGTGATGGAAGCCCACCGCGTCGACGTAGGTCTCGGGAAGCTCGAGCTTCGCACTGATCCAGCGACCGACCTCGCAATGGTCCACGCCGAAGGTCTCACGCTCCAGGTGCAACAGCCTCTGCGTGTCGCTGGCCGGGTCCTCCAGGATCCGCTCCAGTTCGTCGCCGGCCACGGAGTGGATCACGGGCAAAGCCAAGTCCTGGAACAGCCCGGCCAAGAAGGCCTCATCTTCGAGGTTGCCATCGATCGCGTGGGCGAAGACCTTCGCGGCGACCCCCTTGCAGAGAGACGCCTCCCAGTATCGCTTCGCCGCCTCCGGCGGGATCTTGACCCGATTATGCAGGCTGGCCATGCAGTAGCTGATCGCCAGGGTCCGCACATTGGCCAGCCCCAACAACGTAATCGCCTGGAGGACCTTGGTCACCTGGTTCCGCACGCCGTACCACGACGAGTTGGCCAGGGCGAGGATCTTCGTCCCCAGGGATGCATCCGAAGAAATTGTCTTTTCATACTCCGCTGGGCCTGCATCTAAGTCCTTGCCCAGCTCCACGAATTTGACGGCCACAGCGACCGAGCCTGGAAGGTACGTCAGGCTTTCAACCCGTTGCCTGAGTTCATCCTCTAGCCTGGCGGCGGTTGCTGTAATCTCTTGATTACCTTCACCTTCCATGCGTACTCCTCCTCGAGGGCCTGTGGGTTTCACGGCTGGATTCGCGGTTGTACATCTCCCCGGGAGTTCAGGGGGTGCATTGCGCGGAGAGACACACCGGCCTATAGCCTGTCTCGTTTCCGAGCATAGTCACCATTCGATATCCTCGTCGGAGCACCGAAACCCACACTTTACTTAATCACAAGCCATCGGTTCGAATAATGACGCCGCAAGGTTGAAATCACCCGTCGTGAGCGGCACTGACTGTATGGGACGGAGCGATCAATGCCTACAGCCTTTTCCGTCCAAGAAGCTCGGCGAATACGGCATTAAACGACAACGTCCCAGCCGACTACGAAGAACCCAGTAGAACCCCCGGTGATCACAGGATGATCGCAGGGGGCTTCGCCCAGGAAACTCGCGGAAGGTCCGCGAGGCGTTATCGCGACCGGTGACCGGCGGATCGCTCCCGGGAAGCCGGCTCGCTTTCATCCGGCGCGATACCGGCAGGACCGCGAGAATGGGCCCGAGGACAGAATTCTGGACTTGGGGTCCGATACTGCGGGTTCACAACAGCGGCGAGGCCAGCCGTGTGATGCCCATGCCGACGGACTTGAGAAAGCTGGGGTGGGTTACCTCCTTGTAGCGGATCCGACGACAGGTGCTCCGGACCTGTTCGAAGTCGGCGTAGAGCTCTTCGGCCAACATGCGACTATAGAGCAGGGTCGTCAGCTCGAAGTTCACGCGGAAGCTCCGCTCGTCCATGTTGGCCGAGCCGACCATGGCCCAATGCTGATCGATGACCATGACCTTGGAGTGCAGCATGGTGTGGTCTTCCTCGTAGATCTCCACGCCCGCGCCGATCAGCTCCTCGTAGAAGCTCCTGCCCGCCCAGAGGATGAACGTATGATCCGTGCAGGTCGGCACGATCAGGCGGACCTTCACGCCGCGGTGCGCGGCCGATTGAAACGCCAGGACCATCGAGCTGTCCGGCACGAAGTAGGGCGTGATGACGCAGACGGACGACTCGGCGGCGTTGACGGCCGCGAACAGCAGTTGGTGCAGGACGTGGATTCGTTGATCCGGCCCCGAGGGAATGATCTGGACGACGTGATCGCCCGCGTCCTCGGGAACGGGGAAGGTCTCGTCCGTGACGATCTCCTCGCGCGTCGTGTAATGCCAGTCCTGGACGAAGACCTCTTGGAGATGATGCACCGCGGGACCGACGATCTTCATGTGCGTATCCCGCCACGGGCCGAACCGGGCGAGCCGACCGCGATACTCGTCGCCGATGTTCTGGCTGCCCGTCAGGCCGACGCGGCCGTCGACGACGGCGATCTTGCGGTGGTTGCGGAAGTTCATCCGCCATCGACCCCGCCAGGGAAGCACGGGCATGGCGAAGGCGACCTGCACGCCCGCGTCGCGCATCGTGCGGACGAATGCCCGCGAAAGACGCCAGCAGCCGATGTAGTCGAGCAACACGCGGCACTCGACACCCTCGCGAGCCTTCTTGATCAGCAAGTCGCGGATGGCCGTCCCGGTCTCGTCGGGCTGAAGGATGTAGTACTCCAGGTGGACATGGGACTGGGCCGCCTCGATGACCAGCTGCATGGCGAGGAAGGTCTTCTCCGCGTCGTGATAGATGACGACATCGTTGCCGGTCGCGGCCGGAAACCCCCCGACGCGCTCCGCCAGATGGATCAACCGGCGAGGACCGGCCGCAAACCGTTCGGAGCCGGGGTGAGCATGCCGGGCTCGAATGGCCTCGGCCTTTCGCTGAAGGGGATCTTTGATCGATCGACGACGACGGCGTCGACGGCGGCGGTGCCAGCTCTTGCGCGGCTCGCTGAAGACGACGAACAGCAGCAGCCCAATGACCGGCAGAAGAAGGAGCGTGAGGATCCAGGCCAACATGGCACGGGGCTCGCGATACCGGCGCAGGATCACCACGATGGCCGCCAGGGCCGCCACCTCTTGTGCCACCACCAGGATGGTCCACGTCATGGACGACATATCGCCGTAAGGGCTGCTCCGCAGGCCGACCCATGCCGACGCCTCGACACGGGCGGCCGTGCAATCAAACTGGCACCGGCATTCTAGTGGCCCAACGTGCATGGCACCACGTGGGCCGTCGGACGAAGCCGAGGCAAGCGACCCGTCTTCGGCTCGCTTGACACTCCACGGCGCCGTTCGTAGAGTCGCGACGCGCATCGTGCAGGCCGAAGACACATGCGAACCCCGGCGGAGGGCATGCCATCGCCCCCGCAATCGAGGAAGCTTCCGTGGCCGATCTCGATTCGATGCACGCCCGCTTCGCAGAGCTCTTCGAGGGCGCGCGCCCTGAGGTCCAGGTCCGTTCGCCCGGACGTCTCAACCTCCTCGGGGACCACACGGACTACAACGACGGCTTCATGCTCCCGATCGCAACGACGCAGGCGATGCACATCCTCGCGCGTCGGCGCGACGATCGGCAGATGATCGCGCGGACGACCGCCTTCGACGAAGCGATGGCCGCCAATCTCGACTACCTGGGTCATCCCGGCGAGCCCGCGTGGGCCAACTACATCAAGGGCGTCGCGGCGATGCTCCAGAACGAGGGCATCGACCTCGTGGGGTGCGACCTGCTGATCGACAGCGAGGTGCCCGTCGGGGGCGGCGTGGGCAGCTCGGCCGCGCTCGAGGTCGGCACCGCCTACGCCCTGCTCGGCCTGATCGATGCGCACTATGATCCCGTTCAGCTTGCGTTGTTGTGCCGCCAGGCCGAGCACACGTGGGCGGAGAACCCGTGCGGCATCATGGACCAATTCATCTGCGTGCTCGGCCATCCCGGCCACGCCTTGCTGCTCGACTGCCGCAGCCAGGACTACGACCCTATTCCAGTCAACCTGCCGGGAACGGCGTTCGTCGTTATGGACACGCAGGTCAAGCACGAGAGCGGCGCGAGCGAACAGTCGGTCCGCCGACGGCAATGCCAGGAGGCCCTGAAGCACATTCAGGCCAAACAACCGGAGATCCCGTCGCTGCGCGACGTCACTCCCGAGGTGCTCGAGACCGTCGCGGGCGGCATGGACGCCGGCCTCGTGAAGCGCTGCTGCCACGTGGTGACCGAGATCGAGCGGACCGTCCGCGGGGCCGAGGCGCTGAAACAGGGCGATGCCGAGGCGTTCGGGCGGCTCATGCTCGAATCGCACGCCTCGCTGCGGGACGACTATGAGGTCTCGTGCACGGAGCTGGACGCGCTCGTTGCCGTGGCGTCGTCCGTCGAAGGCGTCTACGGGGCTCGCATGACGGGCACCGGTTTCGGCGGCTGCGCGATCGCCCTCGTCGAGGCCGATGCGCTCGAACCACTCGCCGAGGCGCTCCGCGAGCGCTATTCCTCCGGCCACGAGAAGCCTGCCCTGGCGTACACGACACAGCCGTCCGGCGGCGCGAGTTGGAAGCGGCTGTAGCGCCTTTCCAGATGCACGCCTATCCCCCCGCGAGTCTTCAGCCCCTCCCGGACGCATCCGCCGGCGGGCGCCGGGTATCGTCCATCAGCGCCAGCAGCGCGTGCTCGATCCGCGCGGGCGTCACGCCGTCGAACGTCCCGGTGGGCACACCGCGAACCACGGCGACGTTCTCACCGAGCGGCCTCCACACGGCGGGGTCCGTCGGTCCGAAGACGGCCACCGTCGGTGTGCCCGCCGCGGCGGCGATGTGCGTCATCCCGGCATCGTTGCCGACATAGCCGCTCGCGGCCGCGACACACATCGCGGCACGCTGAAGGTCTTCCTCAGAGACAACGGGTGCGCTCTGACCAAGCCTTGCACCGAGCGTCGGACCGTGTAGCTCCGTCTCGACCGGGCCGATCATGAACACCGGCGAGAGACCTCGGCGCGCCAATCCCTCCGCGAGCCGCTCGAAGCCGTCGAGCGACCAGCATTTCCGCCGGCCGCCGCTGCCTGGATGGAGGAGGACGGCGCGTCTGTCTTCATCGTGCGTGACGGCGCGCAGGGCCCCGCGCCCCCTCCGGAGGTCGTCCGCGGAAAACCGCAAGCGAGGGCGCTCGTCGGTCGTTGCGATCCCCGATGCACGCAGGTGCGCCCGCCACGTGTCGGTGATGTGTTGCGTCGGTTCTTTCGGCACGGGATCCAGCGTGACGACGCGTGCGGAGACGATCTCAAGCAGACGTCGCTCGAAGACCTCACCCTCGCCGCACAGCATGTTGAGGATCAGGTCGAATCGGCCGAAGCAGTCGGCGCATCGCGGATCGATCGGCCCGGCGTCTGAGTGCAGGGTGTGCAGCGGGAGGCTTTCCTGCGAGCGGACGGAATCCACGCCGCCGCACCCCACGGCCAGCGACGCGATGTCCTCCCGCCCCAAGACCACGACCGAGGCATTGCCCCCGCGGGCGCGGACGTCCTGCACGATCGTCAGCGCGAGGATGAAATCCCCAATCGCGCCGGCATGCAGCAGACAGATCGACCCCGGGCCGTGCTGGATCGAGGCAGGGCGGCTCATTCCTTGTTCGCATCCGGGACCAGCTCCGGCGGCGGCGTGACGTGCGCCCGGATCCGCTCCTGCGCCCAGAGCGCCAACGCGGCCCCGATGACCAGAACCACGCCGCTGCCGAGCTGTCCGGCCGTGAATCGTTCCCCGAAGATCAGATACGAAAGCGTCAGCACCGCGAACGGCGTGACTTGCAGGACCGCCGACGGAATCGCCACGCCGATCCGCTGGATGGCCGCGTAGTAGCACACGTGCGCCAAGGCAATGCAGATCCACCCCGAGAGGGCCACCATGCCGAGCACCGTGACGGGCACGTCCACGACGTGGGCAGGCTCGCCGAACAGCAGCGCGATGACGCCCAGCGCCAGCGTCGTCTCCATGGCGATCGCCACGAAGGCCATGCGCGAGTCGATCCCCCGCATGCGAAGGCGGACGCCCACGGCGTAGCCGCTCCACAGCGACGTGGCGGTGCAGACGAGGATCGCCCCGATCACGGTCGTGCGGACGCTCGCATCGCCGTGGCTGAGTCCCGCGACGAAGCCGGGTTTGAAGAGCAACACGCCGATCGCGCCGGCGAGTCCGGCGCCCATGCCCAGCCAGTAGCGCTTGCTCCGCGCGAGTTGCCGCTCGTCGACGAAGACCGCCATCGAGACGAGCGTGGTCCAGATGACGGTCGTCCGGGCCAATAGCGCGAAGACCCCGGCGTCCAGGTAGTACAGGGACGACGCCCAAAACGTCTGCATGAGCGTGTTGAACGCGGCCGGGAAGAGCGCACGCCGCCAGATCGATCTGGGCACACGCCCGACGATGTACTGGGCGATCAGGAAGGGGAGCCAGAACAGCATGGCCGACAGATACCGATAGAGGTTCTGGCTGTACGGATCGAAGTAGCCGGTGAAGTACTTGATCCAGATCGGCGTGCTCGACCAGGCCAGCAGCGTGCCGCCGATGGCCAACGTGGCCACCGGATCAAGACCTCCGGATCGCCTGCTCTGCTCGAACACGACGTCCCCCTATGGCGAACCGAGATCGGGCGAGGCATACAGGACCAGGACCTTGCCGACGCATTGCACCAGGTGGCACGGCACGAGCTCGGCAAGCTGCTCCCCGATCCGATGCGCCTCCTTGGCGGTGTCGACCCGGACGCGGACCTTGATGAGCTCGTGCTTGGCCATCGCCTGGCGGACCTGGGCCACGATGGAATCGGTCAACCCTCGC